>CAKOXG010000066.1 GCA_934130025.1 uncultured Clostridia bacterium | reverse complement strand
TATGTTCCTGCTGTTCCATCCTTACCTGTACACATACATTCAGGAGATCCTGCACTAACTAAATATGCACTACCATCTTTAATATAAGCAACACGCCAACCATTTACAATAAATCCTGGAGAATCTTCACTGCAATATCCCATATCATTATCATCAACATAATTCGCATTCTGTCCTTCACAAGCTTTTCCAGAACATCCATTATTTCCTGTATATTTCACATATGAACCAACTTCAACAGTATTTAATAACTTACTACTAGTAGCACTAGTAAATACTAAACTACAACTATCTCCTACCTTACTTCCTTTTCCATAAGTAATTGTTTTACTATATCCATCCCATGTTAAACTACTTCCTTTAGTACAAGTAGAACGCATGGTATAATATCCATCAGTAGGAATAGATTTACTATTCTCTCCATCAACAGTAATAGAAGTAACTTGTATATCTGCATCACTATAATCACTAACTTTATCAGTCACTTTCAACCTAGATACAACCTCTGTTTGAATCTTAGCACTAAAATTCAAATTCATTAAACTAGACTGATCACTCCCATTATCTAATAAATAAACTCTAACTTCAAAATTATTATCAATATTATTATTAAGAGTAACCGTACTAAGCAACTTAGTAGTAGCCCCACTAATCGCTAACTGATTTCCCGTAACAGTAGAAACTAAACTTCCTTGATAATAAAGTTCTACTTTAAAATCACTAACCCTAAGAGGATTATCAATACTAATATCCACTAAAGAAACATTTAACAAAATATCATTATTCTTAGGATTATTCGTTGTCTTAACAATAAATTGATGTTTATCAGAATACTCATCAACCTCACTACTACTAATAGGAATAGCTGCATTATTATTAATATAATCCCCCTTAACAAAATCAATACTAACATCACTATTATTAGTAACTGCATTAAAAGTAGTAGAACCAGTATTAAAAGAATACCAAGCATAACTAGTAGCAAGCATCAAAGTTAACATAACTAATATAATTACTAATATAGTAAATAATAACTTCTTATATTTCACTAGCCATCACCTCGTATCCTATATTCTTATACTAAAATTTTAACATAATATAAAAAAATATTCAACCACTTACAGTCAAATATTTCTTGCTTATTTTCTAGTAATTTATAAGTGATAAACAACTATTTATTGATAATATTCTCTTACCTCATCTACTAGTTTTTCATTAAATTTCTTTAACCTTATCATCTCAATTTCTTGTTTATATGGAGGATATTCTTTATCAATATAAGGAGTTTCTAATATCTTAGGAATACTCTCCAATTTCTCATGATAAATAATTTTTATTAAACAATCAAACCCTATCTCTCCAAATCCAATATTTTCATGCCTATCTTTATGACTTCCCCTTATATTCTTACTATCATTTAGATGAATAACTTTTAAATAATCAAGACCAATAATATGATCAAATTCTTCTAATACTTGATCAAAATTATTTAAATCATACCCAGCATCATGAATATGACAAGTATC
>CAKOXG010000065.1 GCA_934130025.1 uncultured Clostridia bacterium | reverse complement strand
TTAGATAAAGCATTTTTCATTACATATTCTCTGCTCATAGTATTATTTAATGAAAGTTCTATTGCTGACAAACCAATATCTGAAGGTATTAAATCAACATTTTCATTGCTATGCAAAACTGTGTTTTCAGAATTTATATCTACATCTGCAATTTCTGCTTCCATTAAATATGCAAGAGATGTATCAAAATCATTTTCATTAAATCCCATACAAGTTGTTAAATTACCTTGTGGGTCTGCATCTACTAGCAAAACCTTTTTCCCTTGTTTTGCTAGTGCTACTCCTAAAGAAAGAGTGGTAGTTGTTTTTCCAACTCCACCCTTCTGATTTGCTATTGCTATTACTTTACACATCAACATCACTCCAATCTTTGAGTATGTTTCCTTTACCTATAACAGAACGATATAGCTTATCTAATAAGAAATCATCTATTATATCATAAGTCTTTTCCGTTAAATGTAATTGATTGATTATATCTTTTCTTGGCATATCAAAGAAGTATCTTAATCTAATATAGGACAATAATTTATATGCGTTAGTTTTTGTTAAATCTTGCATAAAACTACTAATCATTTTAAATTGATACTTTAATTCGTTCAGCTCTTTATCTCTTTTCATTTCACTTAATACATATTCGTCTACATTTTCATATTGTTCCATTTCTTCAAGTTTATCGTGTTCAAATAATGCATATTTTGCTCTAGCAATTCTCTCAACTTTTACATTTCGTTCTTCTATCATTGCTCTTAATCCTGGATAAACAATTAAAGCATTTCTTAAATACTTTATTGTTTCCTCTTTGGACATTTTGTAAGTAATTAAATCGTTTTTTCTCATAGTCCATCCTCCAGACTACCATCTAACAAGAAATGGATCATATTTAATTGCTAATAGTGAATGTTGTTTATCTTTTAAGAATTTACCAATTTCATTATTTAATTCTTTTATAAATTCTGCATAATAATCAACACCTTCGAAATCTGTAATCTTTAAGATGGTCTTTTCCTTTGCCTCTCTTGCAATCATTATTAAATCGCCTCTATGCAATTTAGATAATTCTTCATCACTATATTTAATCTCATTCATAAATTGAGGGATTTGAAAATCAATTAGTTGCATAACAAGAATAGGTATGGGCTCTTTTACTATATGAACATACTTATCTTTCATCTCTCGTAGAGAGTATTTAAAATCACATAGTCTATCAATTTCCAATTCATCAAATTTTTCAGTATCAATCTTATCCATACGAATGATTGCTCTCCACAATCTTCTAGTAACATCATCAAATGTTTTATATTTTCTAAAACACGCATTGATAATTTCTTTTATATTATCTAGTGTTGGTTTTCTTAATGCAGGAATAGTACATTTATATAACTGTTCCTCTCCTGCAATTTCATTTATAATTGCTTTTAATTGATTATTTTTTTCATTCATTTTTTTGCCTTCTTTCTTTTTTAGAGAAGGCAGGAATCTTCGTAACATTATTCGTTTATATTTAATTTTGGACAAAAAAATAGAACCTTCAACTTGGCTCTTAATAAGAATTTATATAATTTTGGATTAATTTTGGGCAACAATACTTTGATTTTGTGCAATGTTTAATATCGGATTTTGATACCCTGCATAGAGATAATTTTGAAAATTTCCTATCTCTCTTCTATCGTTATTATATATTTATGTATGTATGGCTGTTATTAATTATTT
>CAKOXG010000064.1 GCA_934130025.1 uncultured Clostridia bacterium | reverse complement strand
TTATGATGAATTTGATAATATAATAAATCAGGTTATGTCTGGAAAAAATGTGGAAAGCCCTGAGTATCTTGAAGATTATTCTTATGAAGATATATTAGGAATTACTTTTAAGCTAATAAATAGTAGTGATTGCTACGAATATGATGATGAATATAAAATTTGGAAAGATAAAACAGAAAACAATGATTATATGAAAAATCTTGTGGAAAAAGGTGAGGATATAAAAATTGTTGGAGTACTTAAACCAAAAGATGGAGCAACTGCACCAATGCTTCAGGAGGGAATATGGTATTCTAAAGATTTAACAAACTATGTTATGGAAAAAGCGTCTAACAGTCAAATTGTAAAAGAACAGTTAGAAAATCCAGATATTAACGTATTTACAGGAAAAAGGTTTGATGAAACAGAAAGTGAAAATCCTTTTGATATGAATTCTTTAATAGAAGTAGACCAAAATGCTTTAAAATCAGCTTTTAAAATAGATTCATCAAAAATAAAGGTGGATTTTAGTAATGTAAATAAATTAATTAGCCAAACAAATTTGCCAGCTCTTGATTTAAATGATGTAATAAGTAAATTAGATTTTTCGTTATCAAATGATGATATGAAAATAATGATGAATGAACTTGTAAAAGGATATAATGACTACTTAAATAAATACCATCCAGAAGCAAATTTGGAAAATATTAGTGAGAAATTAACCGAATACATAAACTCAAAAGAAGCACAGGAATTAATAAAAAAAGAAGTAGAAGATGCTATAAAAGAAAATGGCTCTATTACAATTACAGAGGAACAGATGCAGAAAATAATGAAAAAGTTAATAGAGAATTTTGAGGAATATGCAAAAGAAAATGGATTAGTAGATACCAGTAAATTAGAAGAATACTTAATGGAGTATTTACAATCTGAGGAAGCTAAAACTATTATAAGCAATAATATAACAAAAGTAATGCAGTCGCAAAATTTAGAAAAACAAATTTCGAATATTATGAATGATTATATGAAAACAGCAACAAGCAGTATAAGCAAGAGCCTAGAAAAAGAGATAACAAAAAGTATGAACAGTTTAAGCAAATCTATGTCTAAGGCAATTAGTATAGATACAAATGCATTTGCAAGTGCTTTTAAAATGAAAATGGATGAGGAGGAATTAACAGAACTTTTATCTGCGGTTATGTCAAAAGAAAAAAATAGTTATGAAAATAATTTAACAAAATTAAATTATACAAAAATAGAAGAACCTTCTGGAATTTTTATTTATCCTAAAGATTTTGAGGGCAATAAAGAAATTACTAATATATTAAGTGAGTATAATAACAAAATGAAAGAAAAAGGTGATGAGGATAAAGTTATTTCTTATACAGATATGGTTGGAACTTTAATGAGTTCTGTAACAACTATTATAAATGTTGTAAGTTACACTCTTATTGCATTTGTATCAATATCACTTGTAGTTTCCTCAATTATGATAGGAGTTATTACTTATATTAGTGTGTTAGAACGTAAAAAAGAGATTGGTATTTTAAGAGCGATGGGAGCTTCTAAGCATAATGTTGGGCAAGTATTTAATGCAGAAACCTTTATTATTGGATTACTTGCAGGTTTGATTGGAATTGGTATTACGAGCATATTATTAATTCCTACAAATAAACTTATTTATGCACTTTCAAATGGAGCTAATGTTAGAGCATCATTGCCATTTGTTGGAGGTATTGTTTTAGTTGTATTAAGTACAATTTTGACGTTGATTGGTGGAATTATTCCTTCTAAGAAAGCAGCTAAGGA
>CAKOXG010000063.1 GCA_934130025.1 uncultured Clostridia bacterium | reverse complement strand
TTTTGATAGAATATTATCATATTAAGGAGCGTGTAAAAATGGGAAATCAAATTCAAATATTAGGACTTATTATAATGTTTTTACTAATCGTATTTTACTGGATAAGAAAAGGAGAAAAACAAAAAAAACTAAATTCATATCAGTATTTATTAATAGCAACTTATCTCTTAACATTAGTAGATATTATCAATTTAATTACCTCATCAATCACTACCAATACAATAATTTATCAAAAATTATACCTATCCCTTGCACTAGGAAGTAATTTAACTGTATTATTTTATCTAATTACCAAAAATATTAATGAAAAATATTGCAATCAATCTAGTATAGCAGAGAAAAAAATATCTCTATTAAAAAAAGAATATATAGGCTTATTTCTAATCCATACCATCATTATTTTTATGGCCAAGTCATCAACAATTAATCCAATAGGTCTAGTTCCTTTTATTCTATTAATTACTTATTTCTTATTAACTATTCTTTCTTTAGTTATATCTGCAAAAACATTAACGAAAAAAACAACTTTTCATTTTTGGATGATTATTATCATTGAAGGAATTATTTTAGTATTACAGTATTACTTAAACCATATGCTTTTCTTAACCATAGGAAGTATTGTTATCGTCTTGTATTTATATTTAACCCTAGAAAATATGGGAATAGAAGAATTAGAAAATCTTCGAATTGAAAATACTTACAACAAAGAACAAAATATAGATAAAGTAGCTTTCTTAAAAAATATTTCTCATGAAATTAGAACTCCAATTAATACTATTGACGGTTTTAGTCAAATTATTATGGAAACTGAAGATATGAATGAAATCAAAAAAGATGTTGCTGATATCAGAGTAGCTTCTAGGGATTTAATTGATGTCATTAATAGTATGATAGACTTATCTATTATTGAATCAGGAGATTTAGAAATTATTCCAGAAAATTATAATATTTATGATGTTTTTGACAGTATTATTGAAATTACCAAATCAAAATTAAGAGAAAAAGATGTTGAATTAAGAGTTGAAATAGAAAAAGATATCCCCGAAGTATTATGGGGAGACTCAGAAAGAATTAGTCAAATTATTTTAAATCTATTAAAAAATGCAATGAAATATACAGAAAAAGGGACAATTACTTTAAAAGTAAATAGAATTAAATCAGAAAATATCTGTCGCTTAAAAATTGAAGTATCTGATACAGGAAAGACATTAAAAACAGAAGAAATTGAAAATCTCTTTAACAAAGAAGAATCAGTAGATAAAGGGAACTTAAACTTATCAGTAACAAAGTATTTGATTGAAAAAATGGGAGGCAGTTTAGAAGCAATCAATCATCAAAAAGAAGGAACTTCATTTATCATAACATTAGATCAAAAAATTATCAGTGAAAAGCAAAGTGCTTCTTCCAAAAGAGAAAAAATTTTAAGACCATTTAAAGCAAAAGGGAAAAAAATTTTAATTGTTGATGATAATAAATTAAACTTAAAAGTAGTATCCAGATTACTTGCACCATATGATGTTGCCATAACAGAAGCAGGAAGCGGACAAGAATGCTTAGATATCTTAGAACAAAATCATGATTTTGATTTAATTCTAATGGATGATTTAATGCCAGGACTAAGTGGAACAGAAACCATGACATTAATCAAAAAAATAGAAAGAATAGATGGATACTACATTCCAATCGTAGCAGTTACTGCAAATGCTACTTCTGGACAGAAAGAAAAATACTTAGAAAACGGGTTTGATGATTATTTATCTAAACCAATTAATCGCTATGAATTGGATAGTATAATGAAAAAGTATTTAAAAGGAAATTTGTCGAAATAATTGACTAAATTTCCTTTTTCTTTTA
>CAKOXG010000062.1 GCA_934130025.1 uncultured Clostridia bacterium | reverse complement strand
ATTCATTCCGAAACTTATTTTAATAATTCCATAACTGGTTATGGTGGAAATTCTGTTTCGTTAAAAGCCTCAGAATATGATTCATCAAATGGAACTTTAAATGATATAACATCAGATGTAGTAAAAAATCAAAATGAAAAAATATCAGCACGTAAAGAAATTAATGATAAGAAATCAGAAATTAGAGATCAATTAACAAGCGTATTTTTTCCAATTGGTTTTATAATAATATCAGTATGTATAGCAATATCACTTGGAAAACTTGTTGATAAATTTGTTAAATCTTTGAAAAACAAATTTTAAAACTGGGACGGTTCCTTTTTCAAAAAGAACCGTCCCCATTTCAAAATTATTCGCTTAAAGCCTCACAATATTTACAACGATATTTTTTCTTATCCTTATCTGCTAAAACAAAAACCTGGTCTAATTCCTGCTCAACAGATGTAATACATCTTGGATTTTTACATTTTATAATATTTTTAATCTCCTTTGGAAGTTCAACATGATATTTTTCTACTCTTACATCATCTTTTATAATATTTACTGTAATATTAGGGTCTAAATATCCTAATATATCTAAATCCAAATCAATATCTCTATCAATTTTTATAATATCTTTTCTTCCCATTTTCTCACTTCTTGCATTTGTAATAATAGCAACTGAACAATCTAACTCGCCTAAATTTAATACATCATATATTTCAAGTCCCATTTTGGCTTGTATATGGTCTATTACAATACCATTTTTTATACTATCTATATTCATCTAAATCCTCCTATTTTATATCCAATAATTTCAAAATTAGTGCCATTCTTATATATTTTCCGTATCTTGCTTGTTTAAAATAGCATGCTCTTGGGTCATCATCTACTTCAACAGAAATTTCATTAACCCTTGGTAATGGATGCATTATGCATAAATCCTTTTTTGCTTTTTCCAATTTTTCTTTATTTAATATATAATAATCTTTCAATCTTAAATAATCTTCCTCATTGAAAAATCTTTCTTTTTGAACTCTTGTCATATATAAAATGTCTAATTCGCCTAAGTATTCTTCTATATCATTTGTTTCTACATAAGGAATATTATTTTTATCTAATATTTCTTCTTTTACATATTCTGGTAATTTTAATTCCTCTGGTGAGATTAACACAAATTTTATATTTTTATATCTCGACATTGCTGTAATTAAAGAATGTACTGTTCTACCAAATTTTAAGTCTCCACATAATCCTATTGTTAAATTGTCTAATCTATTTTTTTCACATGATATTGTTAATAAATCAGTTAATGTTTGTGTTGGATGGTTATGCCCTCCGTCTCCTGCATTTATTATTGGAACATCTGATTTTAGAGATGCAACAAGTGGTGCTCCTTCCTTTGGATGTCTCATTGCTATTATATCACTATATCCTCCTACAACTTTTATTGTATCAGATACGCTTTCTCCCTTTGATGCTGAACTTGATGATGCTTCTGAAAATCCTATTACATTTCCTCCAAGCTCCATCATTGCTGCCTCAAAACTTAGTCTTGTCCTTGTACTTGGCTCGAAAAATAAAGTAGCCAATTTCTTATATTTGCACTTTTCTTGATAGTTCTCTGGATGTGCAATTATATTTTTGGCTACTTTAATTAACTCGTCTATTTCTTCTACTGATAGTTCTTTGATATCGATTAAATGTTTCATTTTTGTTCCTCCTTAATTTTTTTCTATTTTATTATATTGGGGTGGTTATTGTCAAGAGTTTAGTCTCTTTTAGGGACAGGGATTTTTGGATACTTTTAAAAAGTATTCAAAAATCCCCTTCCCCAAAAGAGACATCCTCCATCCACTACCTCTCAAGCTTATACCTAATCCCAGTATTCCTCTTCCTGCTATCAACATTACCAATCATAAACCCAACAGTCCTACTATCCCCAATAACAATCAAAAGTTCTTTAGCCCTAGTAATACCTGTATACAATAAATTACGGGTCAAAAGCATAGGTGCAGCTCTTGGAATACACATAATTACAACATCAAATTCGCTACCGCTGAGCCTTATGAATTGTTATACTATAACTATGTTCAATTTGATCTAAATCGTTAAATTGATACCATGCAATTTTGTCATCATCAAATTTTATTTCTACATTTTTTTCTTTTTCATCTATATCTAAAACTGTTCCAAATTCTCCATTAAATACCCCTGTTCCTGTTTCATTGCTAACACGTCTTTCCCAATAAATATCATAATTGTTTTTGACTTGCATTATTCTGTCTCCAACTCTATATATTGTATTTCCAGTATTTCTCTCCTTCTTTTTTTCTGCTGCTGGATTTAAAACTTCTTGCAAAGATTGATTTAATTCTTTCGTCCCAAGTAATCC
>CAKOXG010000061.1 GCA_934130025.1 uncultured Clostridia bacterium | reverse complement strand
TTCGTTCCCATATTATATAAAATAGCAACCCCTATATTTCCTAATAATAAAATAGGAATAACAAATGAATCTGTAGCTACAACAAGAACCACCAAACAAAGAATAACCGCAATAATAATATACGCTAACATCTCACTATTCGAAACATCTCTCGTATCTAAAACCATTGCACTCATTCCACTTACTTTAGAAGCATCTCCAACAACATTTCTAAGCTTTTCTACTGCCCTCATTGTTACTTCATCCGAAGTCCCATTCTCAAAAGTAACCACAATTACATTTTTCTCCTCTTGATGTAATTTTTTTAAAACATCATCTGGTAAAACATCCATTGGAATTGTTGTATCCGTTACATCTGCTAAGCTTGCTACTAAATTAACAGAATTAATTTTTCGAATCTTATCTTCTAGCTTCAGCATATCATAACTACTCATCTTATCAACTGTTACAAACGAAAATGCTCCAATTCCAAAATCCTTAGTCAAAATATCTTGCCCTTTAATGGTTTCAATATCTTCTGGTAAATACACTAAAATATTATAATTAATCTTTGTATTGACATAACCAATCAAAGAAGGAATAAATAAAAACAGAGCAATAATTACCACAACAACACTATGATTTGTAATAAATTGATTAATTTTTTTCACCTCTCATTACCTCCATTCGTTAAATATCATATTACAAGAAAATAAAAAGTTCACTAACAAAAGAATATTATTGTATATTATCAAACATTTGTCTATTAATTGTTGTATAAATAAACAATTTTTGTTGCATAACTTTACAAATGTATTTTAAATGAATATAATGAGATAAGGTGATGTAAAAATGAATAAAAAGACAGATTTAAGAATTATAAAGACCAAAAATAATCTCTATCAAACACTAATCAAGTTAATGAGTGATAGACCATTTGAAGAAATAAAAGTATCCGATATATGTGAAAAAGCCCTAGTCAATCGTTCAACTTTCTATTCTCATTATTCAGATAAATATGAATTACTCTCTTCCTATATCGATACATTAAAAGAATCTTTAGAAAAAGAAATAGAAAAAAATACAAGCATCAAAAACACCAAAGAATATTACTTAGAAATGATTTCTTTATTTCTTAATCATGTAGAAGAAAAAAAAGAAATCTATATTGCTATTGGAAAGACAAACAAAAATGGAATTTTAATGGATATGATATACGATACTTTTAAGAAAGAAATCATCGAAGGAATTGATAAATCTGATACCAAAGTAAAAATACCTAGTAACTTTGTTGCTACCTTCTACTTAGGTGCAGTATTTAGTGCAGGTACAGAATGGCTAATAAGTGACTTTAAATATACCAAAGAAGAAATGTTAAATTATTTAAATATTTTAATTCCTGATGAATTAGAGATTGCTAACAGAAACGATAAATAGCCGAATAAAAAGGCTACAAATAACCGAAAATTCATTGATTAAATAATTTTTTCATATTATAATTTTAATCAAATTAAGAAATAAAATAGATACTGAAAAAATGAAAAAGCCATCATTTTTAATGGTATTAACAGCAGTAGGAAAATACGCCTACCAAAGAGAGGATGGCGTATATGTTATTCCTATTGGATGCTTAAAAGGATAATAAAAAAGCAGGAACAACTAAGTCCTTGCTTTTTTTATATTTCTTCGATTTTCATAAAGTTTGTAATCTTATTACCTGTATTAGGAAATCCTCCAGTAATAATAACATAATCCCCTTTATTTAATTGAGCAAAATCAATTGCTTTTTCTTTTCCATCACGAACGACTTCATCAGTTGAATTATATTCTTTAACTAAAACTGGATATACCCCATAATTAAGTGCTAATTCTCTAGCTACTTTTTGATTAGGAACTGTTGCTAAAATTGGTGCTACTGGTCTTAAATTACTAATTTTTCTTGCCGTATGTCCAGACATTGTAGCAGCAACAATAACTTTTGCTTCGATATCATTACTAGCAGTAACAACACTCTCAGCAATAGTAGAAGTAATATCCTTTTCAGTATTTACAAAACAATCATTTTCAAAGCGACAATAACTTTCTACTTTTTCACAAATTTCATTCATTTTTTGAATTGTTTCAACTGGATATTCTCCAATTGTTGTTTCATCGCTTGTCATAATTGCATCACAACCTTGAAGAACAGCATTGGCAACATCAGTAACTTCAGCATTAGTAGGACGAATTTTGTGCATCATTGAACTCATCAATTGAGTAGCCATAATAACACCCTTACCTTGTAAATGACATTCATCAATCATCATTTGTTGATACAATGGTAAATTCTCAACACCAGTTTCAATTCCTAAATCTCCACGAGCAATCATAATATAATCACTCATTTCAACGATTTCTTTTAAATTATCCATAGCGTATTGTGTTTCTACTTTAGAAATAATTTTCATATTAGGTTTTCCAAATTGAGCACATAATTTTTTTACTTCTTGAATATCATCAGCACTATTTACAAAAGATAATGCTAAATAATCTCCATCATGTTCACAAGCATATTGAATATCATTCTTGTCTTCCTCTGAAACGAATGAAATATCTAATTTAATTCCTGGAATACATACTCCACGACGTGATTTAATGGTTCCTCCATTAATAATACGACAAACAACCTCATCATCTAAAACTTCTTCTACTACTAATTTATAAAATCCATCATCTAGTAGAACGCTCATTCCTACTTTTAAATCTTTAACAATATTACGATAGTTAAATGAAATTTTCTCTTTATTTCCTTTATCC
>CAKOXG010000060.1 GCA_934130025.1 uncultured Clostridia bacterium | reverse complement strand
AAGATGGGATTTCTTCTTTCTGGACATAAAGAGCAGATGGGGCTGACAGATGAATTCTTTGATACATGTAAGAGTCAAATTGGAAGGAGTAAGCGCTATTTAACAAAAGATAGATCAGATATGTGTTATTCAGATGAATGGAAGTTGATTGTACCCAAAAGCTTGTATTACACAAAAATAGATGCACAGATTGACTGACCAATTATTTAGTATTGATGTAGGAGGGAAGGAAATAATGCTAAAAGAGTATTGCTTTGGAACTAATTGCAAACAAGGTTTCTATTTGATTGATTCGAATATTTTGATAGCAATGGGAAATTTATATTACAAGGGAAAATGCAAATCAGAAGAGTTAAAAAACGAGATAATAGATTTTATTTTAACAGCCAGAAGATATGGGGTACAGAACCAGTTTGCACTTGTTGAACTATGTTATGACTACAACACAAATCAGATTAATACAGAGGCAATGCAAAAAATAATGATTGCGTATGATAATCTTCTTACCTCGATGTCAGATGATGAGATAGTAAATCATAAAGGAGCAGGAGACTTTTGTATTAGTAATAAAGATAAACAACAGAAAAACTATAAATCTATATATGATTGTAATTTGCCGCTTTATATGTTTGGAGAGACGGGGAGAGAACTAAAAATTACATTCTTAGTCATGTATTTATATATGCTTAAGATTTATCAACTATATTTTAATCATAATGTGGACTCATTTGATAAAATAAAGCTATTATTTGAATTTATGACAAAAGAAGTAGACGTTCTATTGGCAAATGAGTTTCTAATGGCGACATTATTATTTATTGGAAATAATAATGAAAAAAATATTGCAAAGAGAGTTTTTAAGCCTAAAGAAAAACCAGAGTTGATGCATGTCTTAAATGCTACAATTGATGTGTTTCAATATCGAATGGCCAGTGCATTTGTAGAGATGTTTGCGCAGATGGGGAATCCGATATTTATTAAATTTGTAACAGCGGATAAACCCTTGCAAGATTTTATGGACCATGTAAATACATATAATACGGTTATTTCGAAGGATATGATAACCTCCTTAAATATTTACAATACGGATGTCGCAGAGAAATACAGAGAAAAATGGGCCGATTATTCTAATAATGTTATGAATCCAATAATGAAGGATCGGTATTTTCAGCTCCATTTAGGAGGAAGTAAATTATCTTTGGATTTCGAAGAAAAAGTAAAAAAGAACATTATATTGTTAGAGCAAGAAATCTTATGTAAAAATGAAATATAAGTATAATGCACACTGGCATAAAAGGAGTTCAAGAGATGAAAAAAGATTTAACAAATTCTCAGTTAGATAGACAAAATATATTGAACAATAATATGGCGTTGGAAGAAATTCGAAATACGTCCAATATTCAAGGTGTTTGGTTTGAAGATAAAGTATATTTTACAAAAAATATGGTGGCAGAATTTTTCGAAGTAGATATTCGAACAATAGAGAGGTGTGTATCTGCTAATCTACCTGAATTAGAAAAAAATGGATATGAAATAATTAAAGGCACTAGGTTAAAAGGCTTTATTGAGGCTGCGAGTTTATTTAATGCAGCCGGAATAGACATAGGGATTATAAGCAATAAAACGACGTTGCTTGCTATATTTGATTTTAAAGCTTTTTTAAATATAGCGATGTTGTTGGTAGAAAGTGAAAATGCAAGAATATTAAGGCAAGCAATGTTGAACATTGTTATTGATTTGGTTAATAAGAAGACTGGGGGGGCAACAAAATATATTAATCAAAGAGATAAAGATTTTTTACATTCTTATTTGCAGGAGGATGATTATCGAAGAGAATTTACGGATGCATTAAGGGATTTTGTAGATATGAATCAATTCAAATATGCAATATTTACAGATATGATTTATCAAAGCATTTTTAAAGAAAATGCAAAAGAGTATAGAGAAGTTCTAAATCTAAAAAAGAGTGATAGAACGAGGGATACTTTTTATTCGGAAATATTAGATTTGATTGCATCATATGAATGTGGTTTGGCAGAGATGATTCGAAAAAAAGCAGAACTGGAAGGAAGAAAAATCACAAATTGGGAGGTTCGAGAAGTATTTAAAGAGTTTGAAGAACTTCCTCATTGGAAGCCACTTATTAATGGTGCAAGAACCAAAATGGCAAGTAGAGATTTGGCATTAAGAGATTCTTTTCATCAACAGTTAGAGTCGTATATTAAACCTTTAGACCAGAGTGAATATGACAAGTTCTTGGGAGCAGAATCGGATCAAGTTGCAAGATTAATGGATGAGAACAGAGATGTGTTAAAAAGACTAAAGGAGCGTGAGTAGATGGAACAAATTTATTATCTTACGCTCGATGAGGCTGTAAAAATACATCGCGCAACAATTGAGAAAAGTGGCGGAGGAGATATAGGGGATTTAGATTTGGGGAGACTAGACAGCGTGCTAACTCATATTCAAAATGATGATTATTATCCGACATTCATTGATAAGCTAGTACATTTATTCTTTTGCTCCTGCAAATTTCATTGTTTTACAGACGGAAACAAGAGAATTGCGATCACGTTGACTGCAGATTTCTTACTGAGAAATGGATACATGGGAATTGCAAATGTGTATTTCAGAGAAATGGAAAATATAAGTTATCATGTGGCAGCCGGGCACATAGATGAGGAGCTTTTAACCGAGCTGATGACTGCTATATTAGATAATACTTATGATAATGATGAAGCATTAAAGTTAAAATTATTTAATGCCATTTCTGTTGAAGAGCAGTTTTACGAATAGTTTTGGTCCCGACATTAATGTCGGGACCAAA
>CAKOXG010000059.1 GCA_934130025.1 uncultured Clostridia bacterium | reverse complement strand
TATTTTCTATATACTTTATAGATATAAATACACCACATTCATTCTACCATTACATTTTTTTATTTTCAACTTTTTTTTCAATTTATTTTTACTTTTTAAAAACTTCTTGAAGAGCCTCCGCCACCTGAAGAACCTCCACCTCCGGAATGAACCTCCACCAGAAGAGCCACCGCCGAAAGAACTTCCTCCTCCGTAGAATCCTCCACCATGTCCAGAAGATATACTTGCAATTAACACAAATACGCTCAAAATGCAAATGGTAAGCCATATTCCACCAACCATCATAGCAAGTATAAGGCTTCCTACAGAAGAAATTCCTGCTAAAACCGCAATCACTCTTCTAACTTTTTTATTGCATAGCGGAATTATAATCATTATTGTAATAAGCATAAATGAAAACGCAATGCTACTAAAACTCGTGTCATTGTTTTCTCCTTTTACAGGTCTTGTGCTTCCTTCCACGGTTACATCATATTCTTTTTCAACTTCTGATAATATCGCATTATAGCCATTTTTTATTCCATCCTGCCAATTATCTTCCTTGAAATACGGAATCATATAATTATCTTGTATTCTTCCAGTTTTAGCATCATTTAAAGCTCCTTCCAAACCGTATCCAACTTCAATTCTAGATTTTCTATCCTGAATAGAAAGTAGCATTAAAACACCATTATTCTTCTTTTTATCTCCAATTCCATATTGTCTAAACAACTCATTTGCATATTCCTCTAAACTTTCTCCTTCAAGACTATTTATTGTTACTACAACAATTTGAGCTCCTGTTTGCGAATACAACGATTTGTTAGTTGATATGATATAATTTTCAAGACTTGCATCTAAAACCTTTGCTGAGTCATTTACATAGAAATCTGCAGTCTGGCTAACTACCGCCTCACTTCTGTTTGTTATTATTAAGTTAAGGCTGACAAATACAAAAACAATACAGCCCAATAATTTTAAAAATTTTCTCTTCATATTATTAATAAATTAGAAGTTATTTTCATAACTCCCAATTTTTCTCCTTTTATTATTCAAATGAAACATTTGGTACATCTTTGCTTGATTCACTTGCTTCAAAATATGATGCTGCATCAAATCCAAACATACCTGCTAATATGCTATTAGGAAATTTCTTTATAGATAGATTATAAGTCTTTACTGCTTCGTTATAATCTCTTCTTGCAACTGCAATTCTATTCTCAGTTCCACTTAATTCATCTGAAAGTTGTGTAAAGTTTGTTGATGCTTTTAAATCTGGGTAATTTTCAACAACTACCAATAAGTTTGATAAAGCCTTTGAAATTTCATTGTTAGCCTCTATTTTTTCATCTGTAGATGATGAATTTAAATACTTAGTTCTGGCTTCTGTTACTTGCTCAATAGCTTTTGATTCGTGGTCTGTATAACCTTTTACTGTATTTACTAGGTTAGGAATTAAATCTGCTCTTCTTTGCAAAGATACATCCAAATTTGAGTATGCAGTATCTACTGCTTCCCTATTCGATACCATTTTATTGTAGCTTCCTACCAATATTCCTACTACTAATCCAATAATAGCAACGATTATTATTATTACACTTAAAGATTTTTTCATAAACAATTCTCCTTTTTTTTTTACTATTGTATACTATATAAAATAATTTTTCAATGTTTTTTGCAAATTTTTGAGGACGGTACAATTTTTCCTCCGTCCCCAAATTGTTCTCAGAAATTAATTATTCCTAGATGTTCTAATAATATCTTTACTCCTAATAAAATTAATATTACACCACCCATTGCTTCTGCTTTTTTCTCATACTTATCACCAAATTTATTTCCAATCTTTACACCAATAACAGACATAAAGAATGTTATTATTCCTATTGTAATTGCAGGTACAATTATTTTAGTTTTTAAACAAGCAAATGTTATACCGACTGCAAGTGCATCAATACTTGTTGCAATAGATAAAATTATCATTGTTTTAAAATCTACTTTATCGTTACTATGCTCACTTTCTTTACTAAAAGCTTCTTTTAGCATGTCAAAACCTATTTCAGTTAATAGGGCAAATGCGATCCAATGGTCTATGTTTGTTATGAATCTTTCAAAAGTTGAGCCTAAAAAATAGCCTAATATTGGCATTCCTGCTTGAAAAATTCCAAAATACATTCCTATATTATAGCATTCTTCCAATTCATATTTTTCATAGAAAGACCTTTACATATTGACACAGCAAAAGCATCCATTGCAAGTCCTATACTGATTAATAATATTTCAACTGTTTCCATATATTTCTCCCAAGTTAATATTTCCTATAAATTATATATTCTATTAAAATTTCTATCTCAACACCTGCACTACGCATACATTTTACAAATTCAATTCTTTTGCATGATGCTTCATCATAGTTACGGATTCCACTTGCATTTCTTGATACACTTGAAAGTAATCCGATTCTTTCATAGTATCTTGATATATCGGTGTTAAATCATACATCTTACTAACTTCTGCTATTGTCATTGTAATTCTCCTTTTGTTATTATTCTATCAGACTATTTTGTATTTTTATATCCCATTTCATAATGAATTTCTTTGTGACAATTTGTAAAATTAAAAAAAATAAGAGTCTGAGTAAAACTCAAACTCTATATTTATGGCTCCTCGTGTCCGACTTGAACGGACGACCTATCGGTTACTGCACTACATTAATTTTCATTAACATTATAATTATTATAATTTGTAGTCTGGACTTTCTCTTTACCATATCGTTTGACTTAGGTAGGTGGTGTAAAGTCTCTACACATAGCTTACGCCTTGCTCGGTATTGTCTTCAGCATTATCTGTT
>CAKOXG010000058.1 GCA_934130025.1 uncultured Clostridia bacterium | reverse complement strand
AGTACAAGATTAGTGCTAAGTAATAATGGTATAATATCAAAAGCTAAAGAAGCAAGAGAAAAATATTTACAAGCACAGGAGAATGAGACAAGTTATTTTAATGAAGTAGCAGATTTGATAAGGCAAGAAGTTGCTAATAATGGAGGCGGTTCGAATGTTGATTTTAGCAAATTTAAAGTAGGGGATTATGTAGATTATAAGCCGGAATTAGAAACAGAGACAGATGAAACGAAAAAGACATATTCCTTAACATCAGAAAAAAGTGGAGTATCAGGGGATCCACAAACAGTAGCTTATGAAAGTGGCTTAAAATGGAGAATATTAAATATAAATGAAGACACTGGAAAGATAGATATAGTAGCAGATCCCACAACAGAGAAGGTACAATTAAAAGGAGCAACAGGATATAATAATGGAGTATATGCTTTAAATGATATGTGCGAACATTTATATAGCAATAAAGCAAAAGGAGTAACTGCAAGGAGCATAAACCTAGCTGACATGGAAAAAAACTTAACACCAGATGGTTTTACTGCAAGAAATAATTTTATTAATATAAATAATATACAATATGGAACTACTAAAACCGCAAGATACACAAATTATCCCAATAGTTATAAAAATGCAGTGGGCTCAGGAGTGGATGTAGCAGAAGATAAGGCAAATACAATAATGCAACCAGATATAATAAATGCAGTTGATCCATATAAAGAAAGTACATATTCAAATACATTAGTAAGTGGTTATACAAGTGCCTTAACAGGAAACTTAACAGTAACCCAAACGACTTATTCCATATCAATCAATCCAACAAATTATGGAGAAGCATCAGGTGTATTACCTAATTCAAGTGCTTATTGGGTAGCTTCCCACTATGCGGAAGCGAGCCAGGGTAATGCAAGCTTTGGACTTCGTGTTGTGCAAACAATCATGGGCGGAAATGTCTTGCTTTACTGCAGTAACTATGAACCTGTATGTTCCAACCGTCTTCGCCCTTTAGTATCTTTGAATGCTAGTACACTAACCGAGAAAATGGGTGATACATGGAGTGTGAACTTGTAATAAACTATTGCAAAAACTGTAAATTTATGGTAAAATATCTGCATAAGCAAAAGCTTAATTAAATAAGGTCTTTTAAATTTTTTTGTTGTGGTGCGCGCATTTTCAAAGAGAGGAATTGAATATGATGAGACTAGACAAGGAAAAAGAGCGGTTGGTAGTGGAAAATATGGGATTAGTTTATTTCAACTTAAAGAAGCTCGAAATGCTACAAAACTATCTGGATTATGAAGATATGGTATCTACAGGGATGATTGGATTAATAAAGGCTGCAATTACGTTTGATGAATCTAAAAAGTTTGCTTTTTCATCATATGCAAGCAAGTGTATTAAAAATGAAATTCTTATGTTGTATAGTAAAGAAAAAAAGCATGAAAATGATATTTCTTTTAATGAACCAATTGTGAACCAAAGTGTTGAGCAAGAGTTGACCTATGAAAGCATTATTGAAGATACTAAATTAAATTTCATTGAAGATATAGAGAATAAGCAAAGTTTTATTAAAGCGTTTAATTATGTTTTGAACTACTTAAGCGAAAAAAGAAGATTGGTGATCTTGTATAGGCTAGCAGAAATGAGACAAGGAGAAATTGCAAAAAGGCTAAGAGTAAAAGAAGAATATATTTCTAGATTGTATAAGAGAACAATAGTTATACTGAAAAATGCAGTTAGAGAGGAAATGGATTATAGAAAAGTGTTTTCAGTTACATCAGAAGATGATGAATACATAATTACTTTTTCTATAAAAGGGACTCAAAAGTTTGAAAAGAAGATTGTTACTTGCATTAGAAATGCAATATTAAAAAGTAAATTTCCAAAATCTAAAATTCAAATTATTAATGAAAAAGTGGAAATTCGGATAAAACCAGAGCCAAAGGCATTTTATTTTCTTGCAGAACTTATATGTGAGATGGAAAAACATAAATTTTTGCAATATTTGAGCCACACAAATATTTAAAAGACAAAGAAGGTATTGTTATTTAATTAAATAGCAGTGCCTTTTTATTTGGATCTAATTAATGCAGGAGTTGATATACAAAAATCCTATTGACATTTTCTAATATATGTTGGAAAATGATAATGAGATAAACACATAATTAGTAAGAGAATAAAACATAAATAATTGATATAAAATGAAATTTGAGAGAATAAAAGAACTATACAAATGAAGAACAAAAGAGATGGAGTATATATATGGATTATAAAATAAGTAGTTATACTTTGTCTTCAACTTTGGGAGGTATTGATAGTCTAAATGAAATAGAAGAAGATATAGAAGAAGTTAGAATTGCTACACGAAAAGATTTTTTGCAAAAAGAAGAATTAAAAACATTATTCAAAACTAATGAAGAAAAACATCAAGCAGAAATTAGAGAAAAGTATAACCACAATAATTTATTTAAAAAGTACAGTTTACAACAAGAGAGTACGATAACAAATGAAGTGGCTATGGTTGAATACAAAGAGCCATTGATTAAAAGAATTCTTAAAAAAATTAAAAGTATATTTCATATAGGATAAAAAATAAATAGTATAAAACATGTTGAAAATGAAGTACATAGTAGAGAAAAAATAAGGTTTTAACTTAATTTAAAAAAAGGCTTGATTTTTAGGCTTTTTTTTGATACAATAGAACATGTTAAAAATACGCACACAAATACTTAGTTTGAAGGAAGTGCTTTTGTAAATTTTTCTAATGCAAAAGTTCTTTTAAATGTTTGAAGTTTTGTGGAGGGTAAAAACTAAAAGGAGGAACAAATTATGGCAGTAGTTGCAATGAAACAATTACTAGAAGCTGGTGTTCATTTTGGACATCAAACAAGAAGATGGGATCCTA
>CAKOXG010000057.1 GCA_934130025.1 uncultured Clostridia bacterium | reverse complement strand
GAAGAAGAAAGATTACAAACAATAGAATGTGCGGTAAAAATATCAAATGGAAGAGTACCAATTATTGCAGGAACAGGGTCAAATAACACAAAAGCAGTTATAGAAATGAACAAAAAAGTTGAAAAAATAGGAGTAGATGGAGTCTTAGTAGTAACACCATATTACAATAAAACAACAGGAGAAGGTTTAGTTAGACATTATAGTGAAATTGCAAAAAATACAACTTTACCAATTATTTTATACAATGTCCCAAGTAGAACAGGGGTAAATATAAAACCAGAAATAGCATTAAAACTATCAAAAATAGAAAATATTGTAGCAATAAAAGAAGCAAGTGGAGATTTATCACAAATAGCTCAAACAATAAATTTATGCAGAGATAATTTAAAAGTATATTCAGGAAATGATGATCAAATTATACCAATATTATCCTTAGGTGGAATTGGAGTAATTTCGGTATTATCAAATATAAAACCAAAATATACTCACGAAATGTGTTACAATTATTTTGATGGAAATGTAAAAAAAGCAGCTCAAATGCAAATAGATGCAATACCATTAATAAATGCACTATTTTCAGAGGTAAACCCAATTCCAGTTAAAGAAGCATTAAATATATGTGGGTACGATTTTGGAGAACCAAGATTACCATTAGTACCAATGAGTAAAGAAAAAAGAGAAATATTAATGAAATGTATGGAGGGTTAATTTTTCTGATTGGGGACGGTTCTTTTCGCGAAAAGAACCGTCCCCAATTAGAAATTGAGAAAAATTTCAATTGTATTATAGAGAGAAAAATGCTATAATGAAAATTGAATTTATAACTACAAGGAGATTTTTAAATTGATAAGAAATATTGAAAAGATACTTAAAGACAAAGAATATTTAATGATAATAGCTGATTTAATAAACCAAGAAAAAGTTCAAGAAATGAAGCAATATAGACAACATCATAAAATAAACTGTTTTGAACATTGTTTATTTGTTTCATATAATACATATTTAATTTGCAAAAAACATCACTTGGATTACATATCAGCAGCAAGAGCGGGAATGCTACACGATTTATTTTTATATGATTGGAGAAAACGTGAAAACGGAAGAAAAGGGCTTCATGCTTTTACACATGGAAGAACAGCTTATGAGCAAGCTTCAACATTTTTAAACTTAAATGATAAAGAAAAAGATATGATAATAAAACATATGTGGCCAGTAACACTTGCAGTACCAAAATATAAAGAGACATTTGTAATAACTTTAGTAGATAAATATTTTGCAGTAGCAGAAGCTTTTATAAAAATAAGGAATCATAATGAAATATTAATGCGAGAAAAGGAGAAGATTGAAAAATGATAGAAGTAATGGTAAATGGATGCAATGGTAAAATGGGACAAATTGTATGTGATTTAGTAGATAAAAATCAAAATATGATATTGAAATGTGGAGCAGATAAGGTAGATACAGGTTATTTTACATACCCAGTATATACTGATTTAGACAAAATATCAGAAAAACCAGATGTAATAATTGATTTTTCAATTCCAGTTGCAACATTTGGAGTTTTAGAATATGCCAAAAAGAATAATGTGCCAGTAGTAATTGCAACAACAGGTTTTACAGGTGAGGAAGAAAAGAAAATTGTAGAGTATTCAAATTATATACCAGTATTTAAGTCTGCAAATATGTCATTTAGTATAAATATGTTTCAACACATACTTAAGGAGATTGCTCCAAAGTTAAAAGATACAGATATTGAAATAATAGAAACACATCATAATAGAAAGATTGATAGTCCAAGTGGAACAGCACAAATGCTTGCAGATACTATAAATGAGGCTTTAGGTGGTGGATATGTTTGTGAATATGATAGACATAGTAAACATGAAAAAAGAGCTAAAAATGAGATAGGTATGACTTCAATTCGTGGAGGAAATATTGTTGGAGAACATACTGTTAAGTTTTTTGGAGATTCTGAAACTTTTGAAATAACTCATACATCTTATTCTAGAAATGTTTTTGCTGAAGGTGCTATTAAGTCGGCCGAGTTTATTGTTGGAAAGAAAAATGGATTTTATAATATGGATGATTTAGTTAGTGAGAATTAATATAAAAAATTACTGTACAATTAAAATTGTACAGTATATTTTTTGGTGCTGATGGTGGGACTCGAACCCACATGGTTTCCCGCTGGATTTTGAGTCCAGTGCGTCTGCCAGTTCCGCCACATCAGCATTAATACTTGTATATTCTAGCATATAAATAAAAAAAAGTCTACAATTTTTCTTAAAACTATAAAAAAAGTTGAACAAAATAAAAAAAATGATATAATATATATCAAAAAAATACAAGGAGTAAAGATATGTTTTTTGCAAGACCAAATGAATATGAACCTTGTGGAATATTTACCACAAAACATTTTATATTAATAATACTAACAATAGCAGCAATATCTGTAGCATTGAAAAAAACAGTAAATAAAAGCAAAGAGGAAGTAAAAAAAATAATAAAAAAACTAACAATAATAATTTGGATACTAGAATTTGTAAGAATAGGATTCAATCTTTACATAGGGAATGCAAATAATGTAAATGAATATTTGCCATTATATTATTGTAGTTTACTTTTATATGCTGGACTAATGTCATCATTTGGAAAAGGAAAAATAAAAAGAATTGGAGATGTATTTTTATCTACAGGAGGAATTATTGGAGGAATTGTATTTATAATAATGCCAACGACATCACTTCCTACATATCCAATGTTACATTTCCTAAGTTTACATAGTTTCTTATATCACGGAATAATGGTATATATAGGACTTCTTATGAATGCTACACATTATATTAATTTAGAGTTTAAAGATATTATATATTTTGCAGAATTAGTAGGTGGAATTTGTGCTATATCTTTAGTAATAAATCATATTTTTGATAGTAATCTAATGTTTATATCAAAAGATTTTCC
>CAKOXG010000056.1 GCA_934130025.1 uncultured Clostridia bacterium | reverse complement strand
CAGGTAAAATATTAAATTTGTGACTGCTATTATTTGAAGAATTATTAGCAGAATGTCTTCCTTTACTCATGTTTAATCCCCCTTTGAACAGTATATATAATACAATGGATTTTCTATAATGTCAAATAAAGTAGAAAATATTGGAAAAAACATATTGAATAAGATAGAATAGAATACAAAAATGTGATAAAAACCTCAAAAAAACTTGCAAAAGTGTGATAAAATCTTTTAAAAACCTTGCAAAAATGTGATTTTAGAGTATGATTAATATAGAAAGCAGTATATTATTAATAGGAGATGATTATTTTGGAAAGGTTTATAATAGAAAAACTAAAAGAATGGAAAGACAGTAAATATAGAAAACCATTGTTTTTAAGTGGAGCAAGACAAGTAGGCAAAACCTATATTTTAAAACAATTTGGAGAAGAAAACTACGAAGGAGTCGCATATTTCAACTTCGACCATGATGAAGATTTGTATAATTTATTTGAAAATACAAAAGATCCGAAGAGAATATTAGAGCAATTAGCATTTATATACGGAAAGGCAATTATGCCGGAGAAAACATTAATAATATTTGACGAGATACAAGAATGTCCAAATGCTCTTAATTCATTAAAATATTTTTATGAAGAAGCAAACGAATACCATATAGCTTGTGCTGGTAGTTTGTTAGGAATACGATTATCACACACTTCATTTCCAGTTGGAAAAGTAGAATTTATGAATATGTATCCAATGACATTTAGTGAATTCTTGCTTGCAGATAATGCAAAAAATTTGGTAGACTATATGCAATCATTAGAAAAAGCTGAACCAATACCAGATATATTTTTCAATCAATTAGAAGAAAAATTGAAGGCGTACTTTATAATTGGTGGAATGCCAGAAACTGTTAGTGCATGGGTAAACGAGAAAAATATGGAGCTTGTAAATACTATACAAGAGAACATTTTGATATCTTATGAGAGCGACTTTTCGAAACATACACAAGACAGTGAAGCCAATAAAATTTCATTAATTTGGAACAGCATACCTTCACAACTTGCAAAAGAAAATAAAAAGTTTTTATATCAGACAATAAAAGAGGGGGCTAGAGCAAGGGAATATGAAGGGGCTCTAAATTGGCTAAACGATGCTAATTTAATTTATAAAATATATAATGTTACAAAAACTGACTTTCCATTAAAAGCTTATACAGACTTGTCATCATTCAAAATATATATGAATGATGTTGGTTTATTAAGAAAAATGGCAGGATTAGATAGTAGAATTGTAATAGAAGGGGACAGATTATTCGAAGAATTTAAAGGAGCATTTACAGAAAATTTTGTGCTTAATATGCTAAATACAACTTTAGACAATGTTCCAAATTATTTTACTTTTGATAGAAATGAGATTGATTTCGTAATTCAAAATAAAAACAGAATAATACCAATAGAAGTAAAAGCAAACAAGTCAACGAATAATACTAGCCTAACGAGATATAATGAAAAATTCGATAACGAAATTTCAGTAAGATTTTCAATGAATAATTTATCAAAAGATGGCAAGGTGCTAAATATACCATTGTTTTTGATAGAATACATGGAAAAATTTATATAGTGCCTGCTATTAGTTTCTATATTTATATTGATAAAAGAGCAATATTGTGGTAAATTAAAGAAAGTAAAAGAAGAGGGGGATAAATCATGGAAAAAGTAAAAGAATTTTTTAGAGACAACAAAAAAACAGCAATATTAGCACTTATTGGAAGTGTAATACTATTAGCATATTACTGGTATATATCAACATTTTTCTATGGCTTCACAAGGTTATTTTATGGCTTTATAAGGCTATTGTTAGGATATGTTGGGTATATAGGCATAGTTGTATATTTCGCAAATGTGCTATTAAGAATGTATAAAAAGAAGGGCAATATTAGAGTCGCAAATTACATATTGATTGTAACACTAATAATACAAACAATTATTAAAGGAATTAGACTGATTTCAGAAAGTTATTATGGATACTTCTATATAAATGAATTTGTTTGGATTATTGTAAATGTTATTTCAATAATATACTTTTTCAACATATTACTAAAAAAGCATAACTTTATAAACAACAAAATCTATGCCATTGCGGTAGTAGTTGGAGTTGTATGCCAAATGACACAAATGCCAAGATTCTCTTTATTAGGAATTATATTAAACTTGTGTCCATTAACAGCAGTACCATATTTTTATAACTATTATGAACTATTAAAGGAGAAAAAGGATATGGATAATAATGAAGAAATGCAAGCCATGGGAATTAGCTATGAATGTAAAAAATGCAGAAAGGAAATAACAAAAGAAGAATATGTAAATAATTCAGGATTTTGTAAAGATTGCTATACATCAAATTTAAATGCTGCTACTACAGCAGGTGCAAACACCAGAGTACAAAGTGATAAAGATTGGCTAACCACATTGCTACTTTGTATATTTACAGGTGCACTTGGAATTCACAACTTCTATGTTGGAAAAACAGGAAAAGGAATATTGTATTTATTTACAGCAGGACTATTTGGAATAGGAACATTAATTGATCTTATAAATATTGCAAGTGGTAAATTTACAGATGCTTATGGACGTGTAATTTCAAATGATTCTGGAAGACAGAATAGTGTAAGTTCAACTGAAAGTGCAAAAAGTGAATTTGGAACAGCAGAGGAAATAAAAAAATATAAAGAATTGCTTGATAGTGGGGCAATTACACAAGAGGAATTTGACGCAAAGAAGAAACAGTTACTAGGATTATAGATTGGAAGATTAAATCACATCGAAAGATGTGGTTTAACTTTTGGATTTGAAGCATGTCAAATGATACAACCATCATTCTTTTCATCAGGAGAGATTTTATTAAGTTTGTGTTCATTTACTGTAGTACCATATTTCTATAATTATTATGAATTATCAAAGAATAAATAACAATGGAAAATACTATTGTCGAGTTATTGACAAGTTGCAAAAGCTATAATTATAATAGAATAAAAAAAGGAAAAATTATGATAGATAAGCAAGAGTTACACAAAATATTTTCAGAGATGCGAAAAGGTAATAATTCACAATTTGAA
>CAKOXG010000055.1 GCA_934130025.1 uncultured Clostridia bacterium | reverse complement strand
GGATTTGCAAGCTCTGCCGCTGCTGATGGTGTTGGAGCTCTTAGGTCTGCTACAAAATCTGCAATTGTAAAGTCTGTTTCGTGTCCAACTGCTGAAATTATTGGAATTTCAGAATTATATATTGCTCTTGCAACAATCTCCTCATTAAATGGCCATAAATCTTCTAGCGAACCTCCACCTCTTGCTAAAATTATTACATCTGCTAACTTTTTCTCATTCATTGTTTCAATCCCTTTTACAATTTCTTTAGCAGCTCCTGGCCCTTGAACAGGAACAGGAAGTAATCTTATATAACAATTTGGATTTCTTCTAGCTGATACATTTATAATATCTCTTATTACAGCTCCAGTCTGAGATGATAAAACTCCTATTATTTTAGGTTTTAATGGAATTTTCTTTTTATGAGATTCATCAAATAATCCTTCTTTTGCTAAATCTTCTTTTAATTTTTCATAAGCCGCATACAAATCTCCGACACCTTGCTCCATCATTGCCTTTGCGTAAATTTGATATATTCCATCTCTCTCAAATACAGATACTCCACCGAATACAATGACCTTCATTCCATCTTTTGGTTTAAAATTTATTCTTTCGGCATAGCTTTTGAACATTATACATTTAATTAATGATTTATCATCTTTTAATGTGAAATAAAAATGACCTGTATAGTGTGCCTTAAAGTTTGATATTTCACCCTTTACAACAACTGCATTTAAAGCTTCATCTCCTGCTATTTTCTCTTTTATATATAAATTCAAATCTGAAACACTAACCGCCATTGCCTCATAATTCATATTCTTCAACCCTTTCATATAAAATATGGACAAATCTTAACATAAATTAAGACTTGCCCATATCTTACATTTCTTTAACAATTTTTGCCAAAGCTCCATTTATAAACTTACTTGACATATCTTCTCCGTATGTTTTTGCTAGTTCTACCACTTCGTTTATTTCAACTTTATATGGGATATTTTTATATTTTATTTCATATATTGCAAGCTTTAATAAACTTAAATTAACCTTAGAAATTCTATCAATTTTCCAATCTGATGTTAAAGAGCTTTCTACTGTTTTATTTATTTCTTCCGCATTTTCATTTATTCCATATATACAATCTTTTATGTATTCAATTGCTTCTCTATCTTCTATTTCGTTGTTTTCGATGTATAAATCGATTTGCTCATCTAAATTTTCATTTTTTTGAATTTCTAAACTATATATTAGTTTAAATGCTAATTCTCTTATTTCTGACCTTTTCATTTTCTACCTCTTTTACATTCTGTCTATAAATTGTTTTATTTTGTCTTTTACATATTGCTTGTTTTGTTGCACATAATTTCCAACAAATGCTCCCATAAATATTAATATTATTGCTACTATTAAATTATACAATTTTGTTATTAATATTAATATTGCAACTATTATTCCTATTATTGCTCCTTTATAATTATCCCAAAATTCTTTTAAACTTCCCATAAGAAATCCTTTCTAAGTTTCAAATTATTTTTCTGTTTCATTTGATATATTTTTTATTTTTACATTTACTTCTTTAACTTCTAAGTCTGATGTCTTTTTAATTGCTTCTTTTATTTTATTTTGCATATTTAATGTAATTTCTTTTATTATTACATCTTTGCTTACAACTAGATTTACATTTACAATTAAATTATTTACAGTATCTAAGTCTATATCTACAGTTACATCATCTACACTTTCGAAATCTTTTACAACTGATTTTACTATATTTTCTATTGTTGGCTTAGAAATAAGTAATTTTCCGTTGTCATTTTGCATTAAAACTCCATTTGCTTTTTTGTCATTATCTGATGAGTCAAAAAATATGCATTTTATACTACATAATAAACATACTATTTCTACTCCTAAAATTATTTTTGAGGTTTGTTCTCCCTCTAAAGCCATTACTGCAAATGATGATACTGTACTTAGATTTATCCATCCTGCAATCATACATATTACTAGTATTGATTGTAAAAATATTAAAACAGAAAATAATGCTAATATTACTTTATCTAACTTTTTCATTTATTTTTCTTCCTTTCTTTATAACTCAAATTTTATTCTTCAGGATTTGAGTTTGTTTCTTCTGTCTCTTCTTCTTTGCTTTCCTCTGTTAAGCTTTCTGTATTTACTCCTTGAACATGTACATTTACTTCTTCTACTTTTAATCCTGTCATATTTTCTACTGCTGTTTTTACTCTGTTTTGAATTTCAAATGCTACATCTGGTATTCTAGCTCCATAATCAACTATTATGTTTACATCTATTTTAGCTTTATTCTCAGTTGTATCAACTTTTATTCCTTTGGCTAGGTTTTTCTTTCCTTTTAGTACTTCTGTTATTCCTCCTGCAAATCCTCCTGCCATTCCAAATACACCAGGTACTTCTGATACTGCAACTCCAGCTATTACTGCAATTACATCACTTGATATTTTTATTCCTTCTGTTCCGTTTTCTACTTCTTCTATGTCTTTTTCTTCTACAATTTTGTTTTCTTCCATAATTTTTTCCTCCTTAAAAAAATTGATATACATAGTATATCAATTTTTTGTGAATTTTACAACAGTTTTGGTAAAATTTAATATTTTTTTAATTGTCGCAAATTTTGCGATAGTTGCTCAAATATTCTTCAAACTATATTTTTAAAACTCCACCAATTGTTTTGCTTTCACTAGCATCTGGTAACATTTGGCTACCACCAGTGATAACAACTGTATCTCCACTTTCAAGAATTTCTTTATTTTTCAATTTTTCAATTCCTGCTTCGATAGTTTTATCGATGTTTTCACCTTTTTCAACTAATATTGGAGTTACGTTCCATACTAATGCTAATTGACGGAAAGTTCTCTTGTTGTCTGTTATAGCTAAGATTGGGCATCCAGCTCCAAGTCCTGCTAATCTTTTTGCTGTTTTTCCTGAATTTGTGTAGCAAACTATTGCATCTGCATTCATAACTTTTGCAGAAACACATGCTGAATATGCAACTTTTTCTTCATAGTTTAATAATTCGATGTCTTTGTTTTCATCAAATCTCTTCCAGTAATTGATTTCTGGTTCTACTCTGTTTGCTATTTTAACCATTGTTTCAACACATTCAACTGGATAATCACCTTGAGCACATTCTCCTGAAAGCATTATAGCACTTGTTCTATCAAATATTGCATTTGCTACGTC
>CAKOXG010000054.1 GCA_934130025.1 uncultured Clostridia bacterium | reverse complement strand
ACATCCTGATAATGTGCATCTTCTGCCACATTGGTAGAATACAGATTATTAAGCAAATAACAGTAATCATTGATTCCAGCCTGCAGGCCAGGCTTGTCTAATATTTCAAGAATTGTTTGTTTTGTGAGCATAACATTTGTCCCCATATTAATTACTTATTAGTGTTTCTATGTGTTCAAAATCATCCACTTTGTTTTAATTAATTTCTAGGCAAACGTACACGCTTCCAGTACTTTTTACGAATGAAAGCTCTTATTGGTACCTATCACTAATTTCTTAAATATTTTTAACAAATTCATTATTGATATTGTGGTCATATCAAGATATTTAAAAGTACATATTAACATTATTATATAACAAATAATCTCTTACAATTATTTAGTAAAAGCTCTTTCTAGTTAGTATATATTTCATCATAATTGAATTCATTCAATGCAACTATTATCTGCTATAAAAAACAAGTATATGTAGCAAATTAGTATTTCATTTATATACTCCAGACATCATTATTATTAATTAATATGTCAATAACTTTTTTATTATTTTCGTAAATGAAATCAAACTCTTTATATTGTGAAAATTCGCCCTTCATAATTTGATTCTTAATACAAGTCCAGGATGAATGTGCATATGTAAAAGCTAGCTTTTTAAAGCATTCGCCTTTTTTCTTTATTTCAACAACATATTTCTCTTGCTTACCTTTCTTCATTCCCTTATAATAACCTATCAAAGCATTCCTTAAATTAACCATAGCATATAATACTTCTTCATCACGTTTATATACTGGCTTTAATACGAACCAATATCTATTACTTGCCTCAATAATTCGATTTATTTTATCACTAATATTTATATCTTCTTCGTCAACCTTATAATAAACAATAATAGCCGCCTCTTCGAGCAAAACATTAGCATTTTCCTTCATTTCATGTAGATCTCGCAGTCGTTCTGCTGTATAATTTTGTAATAAATCTTTCTTTTGATTTGATTTATAAGTAATAATTGCCGTATATATAGCCGTGATAGCTGCTATTACTGCTGCCACTGCTGTAATAATATCTATATATATATTACTAGTTTCCATATACAGTTCCCCACACTATTCTTTATCCCTATATATAAACGTGCACATAGATCCACACATTGAACATCCCTCTAACATATCATTATCTTTCAATTTTTCCTGTACCCCTTGTGGAAATATAGCTTCACGTATACTACCTTGACATACTTTTCTTCTACTTCTCTCTTCCGACATTTTTATATCATGAGTAATATCATCTTTTATGCATATCTCTGCACTATGTATTGCTATCTTGGCTGCAACGACTCCCTCTTCAACATCTTTACTACTTGGTAATCCAATATGTTCTGACGGAGTTACTGCGGTAACGATATTGGCCCCATTTAAAACCGAAATACTACTTGCTATAGCTGATGAAACATTATCATATCCCAATGCAATATCTGTTGATACTGTCATCACCCGATACGGAACCTGACAACATATTTTTTTACTATTTCTAACAAAAAATGGAATCATATCCATCCTTGCATGGCCAATCCCTTCAACAATAATGGGGACTTGATATTTTATGGCCTTTTTGACCAATCTAGACATTCGATTAATTTCTATCCAATAAGCATCATCTTCCTTATCAGAATTATCTACTACACTTCCCGGTCTATATGTTGGTCCCAAACTAATAACCGCATCATACTTCTTAAAAATATTTAATATTTCATCAAACTGAGTATAGAAAGGATTTTCACTACCTGTTAACATCATTCTTGTTAACATTGCTTTCCCCCCTTTACTAGTCATAGGTATTATTCTGCCTTTAGTAATCTCATTTTCTAAATCTTGCTTTAGCACTGAGGAATGTAATGTTAAAATGTTAAAACCACGTTCCAAATATTCTTCTATTATTTCCAATGCTTCTTTGTCTGAGAATCTTGGGTTATGCAATGCCAACTCATAAATAGGAACCGCTCCAATCGGTACATGAACATTTTCTCTCAACTCATGATGCCACTTTTTAATATCACCACAAATACTATGATCTGTGATCATACTAGCTCCAGCCTGAATCGCTATTTGGGCCTTATTAGCCTCTAATTCAAATTTATCATTTTCTAATGAAGTTCCGATGCTTGCATTTATTATTGCGTTATAACTGTCCCCAATATAATAATCTCTATCTAAATATCGATTCTTCACTATTTTTATTTTACTTGGATCATACATAATCTACCTCTATTTATTTTAAATTTATATTTCATTTTATCATTATTTTTTTATATTAAAACTCTCTTGTCAACTTTATACCGTTTTTTGTCACTTTCTGTTTAATTTTCATCTTTTCGCACTTTACTCTTTCCTTGCTTATTACCCAATCAATTACTTTGATTCCGTTATTAAGCTAATCCTCTTGGCGATCATAGATGATTGTTGTAGTATAATGGTTACCTATCCCTAATACAATCAATTTTTGCTTCCTTTTCCCAAATATATTTCTTCATTTGCAGACATACACCCTTCTATGCCACTATCCATTCAGCAATTTGATGTTATTACAATACTACACCACACACATATTGCTCTATCCATTTCATGGCTTTTACGAAATTGCAAAGTAATAATTTACATATTTTCTTCAATGCTCTTCTTAAGATTGCCGCAATAAATTAACCATTTCTAAAGCTTGGCTAATCTGTCTATTCACATATGGATTCATCTTAGATTTTGCCATTATAATTTCCATTAAGTCCCTGCCCAACATATCTTTATTTTTCTCATCTGCCTTCATAAAACAATCCATCCATTTACTAATATGTTCTGCTGCTTCTCTCCGGTTTCTTTGTTGTTCTTCCAGATAATTTCCCATAATCTTTCCCTCTTTCTGCTTTTGCTACAATAAATTTGCATTTACATATCAATTATCTCTCTTTTTTCGTCAATACTCAATAACAATATTCTATTCTTTTTCGACATTCTTTTTCGACATAATGTGACATCTTCAATTTGAATATTGCCATTGTACATTCTATCCCCTTCATTGTTTCCATCCATAAACAATTTTGTTTTGCCCCGTTTTTTGCATTTTTATATGTCGATTTTGCCCCGTTTTCGCAAATCGGCATTTTCAACGGTAAATAGCAGTAAATAGCAAATTTAACTTCCGTTCTGCAAAAGCAGCCTCTGCTTGAATTATTTTTGCAATATGAACTTCGAAATCAGCACCTTGAAAACAGAAAAAGAACCGTCCTCCACAGTCTCCTGCATCAGACGGTCCTGATTCATTCTTTAACTATTCCGAGCTATTTTTATT
>CAKOXG010000053.1 GCA_934130025.1 uncultured Clostridia bacterium | reverse complement strand
ATATCTCTTTCTCTATATTTTATTATATCTTTTTATTAAACTTATTGTCAAGCAAAAATAACACATAAAAACAATATTTGTTTTTATGTGTTATCTTTCTATTTTATCTGTCTATGTTCCAAATAGCGGGACGAAATGCTGAAGAATATTCACCTGTTCCTCCAAGTTCATAACTGCAATTATACCAGAAATAAGGTTGTTTTGAAATACCTATTCCGCCATATCCATTATTTGTAATTTTTCCTCCTCCATCGTATATCCCTAATCCCTTATTTGGAGAATTTTGATTTATAATTTCTACATATTTTGTATCTTTATTATTAAATATATTTGTATAAACACTACCTACAGATGTTTTTGTACTAAATATTGATGATGTAGCATTCCTCTTACTAATCATTACACCTGTATAATTGCCATTTGATGTACAATAAGAAATATTATTAATATTAATTGACATGCTATTAACTTCTTTTTCATTACCATATGTACTAATAGATAAAAACAATGCAGCAGCCCAGTCTTTATTTAGCATTAAGTGTGGGTCTACTTGATTGGTTCCCAATGTTGAATCTGCATTTTTTAAATCAAAACATAGTTGATACGCATTTGATGCACTAATACCATATCCATCTTTAGCCTTAACCTCAAGTGCTGCTTTTGATATGTTACTCATAAAAATTATTGATATTATCATTATTATTGATAATACTATTTTTTTATTAATATTTATTCTCATTTTTTTACCTTCCTTCTTTTGAATTCATCTATTCTTTATTACTTGCCTCATATTTACTCATCCATATTCCTTTTAATTCTTGACCGTCCACTGTGAATGCTGGATGTACATCATATCCTTCAGGTAAACCATTTGGATAATTTTTAGTATCTAATGGTTTATTTTGTGCATCTACAAAAATAATATCCATTGAATTATCCGCTTCTATTCTATATGCATATCTTGGTATCCATACCCACCATGCTTCTAAACCATTTGCTGTTGTCTTTATATTTGCCCATTTTTTATTTTTATAATTATACCATTTATTATCTTTATTTATCGTTCTTAAATCTGCTTCTGCAAGTTTTATTTCTTCTGTTGGTTCAGCTTCTGTTGAGTCATATAGTTCTATATATGTATTGTTTTCGTCAAACCCGTTCATATCTGGTGCTCCAACTTGTTCAGCTCCTACTTGTGCTGTATAGCTTGCTTCATATTTGCTCATCCATATTCCTTTTAACTCTTGTCCGTCTACTGTAAATGCTGGATGTACCATATATCCTTCTGGTAATTCTGTTCCATCAAATTGTTTTCCATTTAAATCTACGAAAATAATATCCATGCTTTTATTTTCTTCTATTTTATATGCATATCTTGGTAACCATACCCACCATGCTTCTAAACCATTTGCCTCTGTTTTTATATTTGCCCAGCATTTTTTCTTGTAATTGTAAAAAACGTAATCATTGTTTTCTACATTCATTTTATATCTTGTGTTTTTATCTTCTGTTATATATTTATCTGCTCCTTTTGTTTGTGTTAATTTTAAGTTATTGTTATCTTCACTATTACTTTCATTTAAATAATAGTATATTATTTGTGTATTTTTTGCATTGAATCCTTTTAAATCTGGTTCGTAATATGTTATTCCATCTACAGTTACAGTATCTGCTTCATTTCTTATAATTAAATTATTTTCTTCTGATGTTCCGCCTTTTCCTGTTTTTATTATTGTATAACTATGATAAATTTTGTCTCCAATTATAGTTTGTGGTATTTTAAATACTGTATTGGTTCTTTGGTCATATATGTATGTGTTTTCTTTGTTGTTTCCCGTTTCTTTATCTATAATATATATATCATCATCTAAATTAAAATCATTAGCATTATAATCATCCGGTGTTTTATCGCTTGGACATCCATCTCTTACATATAAAATTTCCTTTTTTAATGAATCTTTAATGTCTATCTGATTGTTATCTTTTAATAATTTATCAAATAACTTTTCATTTGTTCCTGATTCTATTATATTAACCGCATTTGTATGTTTTTTTAATTCTACATTTTCTTGAATTTTTGTTATTTCCTCTGCAAATTTTGCCAATTTGCTTTTTGTTATTAATCCATTCTCTCCATTTAGAGCTGTTATTGATATTCCAGCTAAAATTAAAAGTATAACTATTGTTATTACTAATGCAATCAATGTTATTGCTCTTGAATTACTTTCTTTTTTCATTTGAATCTCCCCTTATATACTGTATAATTTTAATTCATTTATCTCGTACTGTCAATATTAAAAAAAATTTCAATGCTTTTTAATAAATCGTCTTTATTCTCAATTTTATTCATTTCATTTCTAAACTCACTTGAATTAGGCATATTTTTAGTATACCATGCAATGTGTTTTCTCATCTCTCTTATTGCAGTTACCTCTGGCTTTTCTTGCAATTCAAACTCTAAATGTTTTTTTATAATTCTTAGTTTTTCTTCTTTAGATACCTCTGGCAATTTTTCACCTGTTTCTAGGAAATGCTTTATTCTTTCAAAAATCCATGGATTTCCAAATGTTCCTCTTCCTATCATAATTCCATCAACACCTGTATATTCGAACATTTTCAATGCTGATTCTTCATCAATTATATCTCCATTTCCTATTACTGGAATATTAACACTTTCTTTAACTTTTTTTATTATATCTAAATCTGCTTTACCAGAATACATTTCTGTTCTTGTTCTTCCATGTATAGTGATTGCTGATATTCCTGCTTTTTCTGCCATTTTTGCAAATTCAACAGCTACAATATGTTCACAGTCCCAACCTTTTCTCATCTTTAAAGTTACAGGCTTATCTGAATTTTTAACTACTGCTTTTATTACTTTTTCTGCCTTATCAATATCTAATAATAATTTGCTTCCATCTCCATTTTTTACTACTTTAGGAGCTGGACATCCCATATTAATATCTACTATGTCTGCAAGTTCTGATACATATTTTGCTGCATATCCCATTGTTTCTTCATCACTACCAAATATTTGCATGCTTATTGGTCTTTTTTCTGTTTCTGTATTCATTAATAATTTTGTCTTCGAATCGTCATGATATATTGCTTTACTACTTACCATTTCTGTACATACTAATCCTGGTCCAAATTCTTTACATATTTTTCTAAATGCCAAATCTGTTACTCCTGCCATTGGTGCTAATATTAAATTATTTTCTAATTCCACATTTCCTATTTTTAATTTTTTCAAATACATTTACTTCTCCTAAATATTGAGGGATTGGGGGACGGGTCTTCAATCCCTCTTTTTAATATATGTAACTATAAATTAATAATAAAAAGGGGATTGAAGACCCGTCCCCCAATCCC
>CAKOXG010000052.1 GCA_934130025.1 uncultured Clostridia bacterium | reverse complement strand
TGTTAATTGAAATATATCGCGGTTCATAATGTTGTCAATACCAGAATATTCATCGTATAGTGTTTCAACCCACTTCTGTGATTTAAAAAGAGAAATGAACCATATAGGTACTTATATATATAAATAATTTAGATCACTTACTTATGAAAAGTTTTAAAAATAATTATCAAGCAGATATAAAACTATATAATGGGAATGCAGATACTTACATTCGTATATGGTTATATTTATACCGTAAGTGCTGCTATTGTAAAACACCAATATTAAAGATACTATATAAAGTTGCATTTAGATTGTGGACAAACAGAAGAGGATTGGAAATAAGTACTACAAATCCTATCGGGGGGTATTTATATAGGTCATGCATATAATATAACCATTAATCAGAATGCAATAATAGGTCGCAATTGTAACATACATAAAGGTGTAGTAATAGGGAAGGCCAATAGAGGCTCTCGTAAAGGTTGTCCAACTATAGGCGATAGAGTTTGGATTGGCATCAATTCGGCTATCGTTGGAAATGTCACTATTGGTGATGATGTGCTGATTGCACCAAACAGTTTTGTAAATATAGATATACCTTCACATTCTGTTGTATTTGGAAATCCATGTATAATAAAGCATAGGGATTGGGCAACGGAAGGGTATGTGAATAATATTGTAGAATAAAGGATAAGTAACTTTGGTTGTTCATAACATATTCGTCCTAATCAGTTGCTTAATTGTTAAATAAAAGAAATCAAAACTTTATTCAAAATACTAATGCAGTTAACCCACTGAAAAATAGTGGGTACGCTGTATTGGTGGTTTACCTTAATTGGGAGAAGATAATAGATCGTAGATAATTAGAAAAAATGCAAGAAAAAAATAAGAGGATTGTCAAAAATTCCATATATCTTTATGTGAGAGTAATAATTGCTATGGGTATAAATCTCTACTCGTCTCGCTTGATATTGGAATACTTAGGAGTAGAGGATTTTGGTATATATAATATAGTTGGAGGTATAGTTGCATTGATGATGTTTTTGAACAGTTCAATGCGAGGTGCAACTTCAAGGTTCTTAACATATTATCTTGGAAAAAAAGACAAAGAGGCTTTAAAAAGTTGTTTTGGAGCAGCTTTAATTGTACATGTAGCAATTGCTGCATTATTGATGATATTAGGTGAAACTGTTGGTTTGTGGTTTGTTAATACACAACTCATTATACCAGCTCAAAAAATGGTTGTTGCAAATTGGATCTATCAGTTTTCATTGATAGCTTCTTGTGCTGCTATTATACAAGTTCCTTATAATGCAACTGTAATATCACATGAGCGCATGAATGTATTTGCTTATTTAGAGATTTTACATGTCATATTGAAATTTGTAATCCTTTTTCCATTGGTCTTATTTGTTGACCGCTTACTTGTTTATGGTCTACTGATAATGTTTGTTGAAGGTATTGTAACATTAATGTATTTGATATATTGTAGATATTCGTTTGATTATACAAAATCAAAGATTAATATTGATTTTACATATATAAATCCTCTGTTAAAGTTTTCGTTGCTTGATTTATATGGAAATGGAACTTTTGCAGTACGACAGCAGGGTTCAAATATTTTAATAAATCGTTTTTTTGGGGTGGCATTTAATGCTGCAAGTGGTATTGCAACACAGGTAATCTCAGCAATAACAACTTTTGTCAATAACATTTTAACAGCATTTCGGCCGCAAATTATAAAGGAATATGCTTGTGGAAACTATAACAGAATGGAATCACTCATGAAAATGGAATGTATGATAGTCTTGTCATTGGCTACATTAATATTTGTTCCATTATATATAAATCTTGATTTTATTTTGCATCTATGGTTGAAAACAGTACCTGTTAGTACACTAGAGTTTTGTAGTGTTTTACTGATAAGCACTATTTTTACGATTATAAATTCTATTTTAATAACAGGTATACACGCAACAGGAAATATACGTAATTTGAGTGTATATGCGGGAACAATTAATTTGTTTTGTTTGTTATTTACATATTCATTCTTTAAAACAGGTTTTGAAGCATATTATGCATATGTGGCATTAATAATTTGTGTATTATTACAAATTGTTGGTAACTCAATAATTTTACAGAGACAAATACCACAACTATCGGTGTTGGGAATATTGTATAAATGTTTATCTCCAATTATTGTTTTAATAATATCTGTGGTAATATCACATTTTGTGATCGAAGTATCAGATTTTAAGTGGCTTCGCTTGTTTTTGTCTATATGTATAACAACATTTTGTGTTACATCGTATATAGTATTTTTTATACCGAGTATAAAAAAAAGAATAATAGAAAAAATAAGAAATTAATATAGTAGTTTATGAAAATAATGATAACTCTTAGTTGCCTTCAAGGAGGAGGTGCAGAGCGTGTGGCGGTTGTGTGGGCTGACGCATTAGTAAAACTTGGACATCAAGTAGTTTTAGCTACAAATAAAGATTTGTCGGATGCACCGTTCGTGTATCCAATAAATCCTAAAGTTATGATGTCTAATTGTTTTAAGTCTCCAACAGGTAAAGCGTTAGAGGAAGATTTGTTATTAAGAAAAAAATACGGCATCCCTTATCGTATATATAGCGTGTTAACTTATTACATAAAATGCCATATTGCTTTACGGAAAGAAATAAAACGCTTTAAACCAGATGTTATACTTGGAGTAATGAATATCCCATCTATACAATCTTTAATTGCTTCAATAGGTTTGGGATGCAAGGTCGTTTCTACTGAACATAATTCATTTGAACGTCCTTCTTCAGCTCCACTATCTATGAGCATGCGTTTCTTTAAATATATTGCAAATAAATGGTTCCCTTTAGTTTCTGTACTAACTACAGCTGATAAAGAGTATATAGGTAACCGATTGAAGAACGTTCAAGTTATGCCTAATCCTCTTGCTTTAACTCCAATTTCTTCACCATTACCAAATAAACAAAAAAGAATTATGGCGGCAGGCAGGCTTTCAGCATGGCATTGTAAAGGATTTGATATTCTGATTAAGGCATGGGGCAAAATTGCGCATAAATATCCTGATTGGTTACTTGATATAGCAGGTACAGGAGATGAAAAATCAACAGATTATCTTCAGTCTTTAATTAATGACGAGGATATATCATCACAAACTATATTGTCTGGATTTCATGATGATATGTCAAAATATTATGCAGAAAGTGAAATCTTTGTGTTATCATCTCGTTATGAGGGATTTGGTATGGTGTTGATAGAAGCTATGTCACAAGGATGTGCTTGTATTGCAGCGGATTATAAAGGACGCCAAAAGGAAATTTTTGGGTCTGAAAACATTGGTATGATTATAAAGCCTGATGATGTAGAAGGTATGAGTAAAGCAATGGCAGAACTTATTGAAAATAAAGATTTAAGACTTAATATGCAGTATAATGCAATAAAAAAGTCAAAAGATTTTCAATCTTCTATTATAGCAGAAAAATGGCTTAATTTGTTTTATGAAAAATTCGGTTTAAAATAATTATTAATTATGGCATCAATTAAAGGAGTAGTTTACAAATTGTTACACGACAGATCACAGTTTTGTGATTCTATAGTTAAAAATTTCTTGAGTTTTCTTCCTGATAAGCTTTATCTATCTTTAAGATATCGTTGTAAAATGGGGCATTGGATTGATTGGAAAAATCCAAAGACATTTACCGAAAAATTGCAATGGTTGAAAGTATATGATTACCCCAATTCGGGATAAAATAGCGATTAGTTGCATGTTAAGACAGATACATAAATTCTCTTCCCATGCCATCA
>CAKOXG010000051.1 GCA_934130025.1 uncultured Clostridia bacterium | reverse complement strand
GTTGGAGGTGTAAGTGTAGCGATACATTGAGCTGACCAATACTAATAAATCGAGGGCTTAACCACTAATATAAAAAGGGTTTACGAATAATTCTTCTATGTATTTTTGAGTGTGCTTTAAAAGTATACTAATCATTTCTGGTGATTATGATTTAGAGGGAAATACCTGTTCCCATTCCGAACACAGAAGTCAAGCCTCTAGATGCCGACAATACTCGCGAGTTACCTTGCCTGGAAGATAGGTTGTCGCCAGATTTTTTTATTTTTATTATAAGAAAAAATACCATTGAAAAAATTAGAAATTAGAGATAATATAAATGTTAAATGATATATTAAGTAATGTAAATAACTCTAAACGGTACATGAATTATATATTGATTTTTAATATAAATTATTATTTGTAATTTCTAATTTTATTTTTTGAATCTTGAATTTATATTTAAATGTAAAGATTTTGCGTATTATTGATATTAATTATATGTGTAATTCATTAATATTGTTACTAATTTATTAATATAGGAGGAACTAAAAATGGCTAAAGTACAATGGAAAGCAGGAACATTTATTTATCCGATACCTGCAGTAATGGTAAGTTGTGGGACTATGGCAAAATCAAATATTATAACTGTTGCTTGGACTGGGATTTTAAATACTAATCCTGCAATGTGCTATATTTCTGTAAGACCTGAAAGATATTCTCATGATATTATAAAAAATAATGGCGAATTTGTAATTAATTTAACAACAGAAAAATTAGCTTTTGCCACAGACTGGTGTGGAGTGAAGAGTGGAAGAGATGTTGATAAATTTAAAGAAATGAAATTAACAAAAGAAAAAGGAAACTTTGTAAAAGCACCATTAATAAAGGAAAGCCCTGTGTCTATAGAATGCAGAGTAAAAGAAATCATTCCGTTGGGAAGTCACGATATGTTTGTCGCAGAAGTATTATCAATTGACGCAGATGAAAAATATATTGATGAAAAAGGAGCTTTTGATATAAGTAAATGTAATCTCATTGCATATGCAAATGGAGGATATTATTCTTTAGAAAAGAAAATTGGAAAGTTTGGATATTCTGTTAAAAAAAAGAAAAAATAAGCTGAAAAATAAGCTGAAATAATTGACATATAGCTAAATTCATGATACAATATTTAAGCATATGTAGAAAAATATGCTTAAATAAATTTAAAATAAAGCTAAATAAATTGCTGGAGGTGTATAAAATGGCTGCAAAAGGAGCAAGAGAACCAATAACATTGGAATGTACAGAATGTAAAAGAAGAACTTACATGACAGAAAAAAATAAGAAAAATAATACAGATAGATTAGAGATTACAAAATATTGTAAATTCTGTCAAAAACGTACTACACATAAGGAAACAAAATAATATCCTTGGGGGGAAAATATAATGGCTAAAAATGCAAAGAATAATGAAAAAAAAGTAAACAATAGCACACCCAATAATGCTGTAAAAAAAGAAAGCAAGAAAGAAAAAAAGGATAAAAAGCATTTCTTAAAAGACGTTAAAGCTGAAATGAAAAAAGTAATTTGGCCTACTAAAAAGCAATTAATTAATAACACAGTTGCTGTTATAGCAATTGTTTTAATTATTGGTATAATCGTATTTTTATTAGACTTTTGCTTTGAAAAAATAAATAGCTTCGGGATTGATAAGATTAAGACTATAGTTCAATCTTCGCAAAATAATGAAACAACAGGTAATGTTGAAAATGAAGAAGTTAATTCAGAAAGTACTAATGAAGTAGTTAATAGTGAAGAATCTGTAGAAAATGTATCTTCTAATGAAGATGTAAATTCTGAAGAATAGAAGGAGGCTGCTAGTATGTCTCAAGAAGCTAGTTTAGAACCAAAGTGGTATGTTATTCACACTTATTCAGGTTATGAAAATAAAGTTAAGGCAGATTTAGAGAAAAAAGTAAAAAACCAGGAAATGGATGAATACTTTTTTGATATAGTTGTGCCATTAGAGGAACAAATAGAAATAAAAGATGGAAAAAGAAAAACAAATTTAAAAAAGGTTTTTCCAGGATATGTTTTAATAAAAATGATTGTTACAGAACAAACTTGGTATATAGTAAGAAATACAAGAGGTGTTACAGGTTTTGTTGGTTCTGGAACTGATCCAATTCCTCTAACTGAAGAAGAAATAAGAAACATGGGATTTGAAATATCAGAAATAAATGTTGATTATGATGTGAATGATTCGATTAGAATAATTGATGGACCATTTAAAGACTACATTGGAATTGTACAAGAAATAAATAAAGAAAAACACAAAGTTAAGGTATTGATTTCAATGTTTGGAAGAGAAACTCCAGTAGACTTGGAATTATCACAAGTTCAAAAGGTTCAATAGATTTTAAAGTTTAAAATAGAATTTTATATAAATTCTTTTTAATAAATTATTTTGTTAATATATATACTAAAAGGAGGTGCACTATAAACTATGGCAGAAAAAGAAATTTCAACAATCATAAAATTACAGATTCCTGCAGGTAAAGCAACACCAGCTCCACCAGTAGGACCAGCATTAGGTGGAAGTGGAGTTAATATCATGCAATTTGTTAAGGAATTCAATGATAGAACTGCAAAACAGGCAGGATTAATAATTCCAGTTGTTATAACAGTTTACAAAGATAAATCTTTTGAATTTATAACAAAGGAACCACCAATGGCAGTATTAATTAAAAAGGCTGCAAAAATTGAAAAGGCTTCTGGAAAGCCAAATAGAGAAAAAGTTGCTACAATAACAATGGCACAGGTAGAAGAAATTGCTAAACAAAAAATGCCAGACTTAAACGCTGCATCATTAGAAGCAGCTATGAGCATGGTAAAAGGAACAGCTCGTTCTATGGGTGTAGTTGTAGCTGATTAGTTTTATAAAAGTATTGGAAAATATAGTTATAAAACAAATTAAAACTAGAACATCTAGTAATAAAATAATTGGGAGAGTTTAAAGCTCGAAATTACCAAAAGGAGGATTAAAATGGCACAAGGAAAAAGATACGCTGAAAGTGCAAAATTAGTAGATAGATCAAAACTTTATTCTGCAAAAGAAGCACTAGAACTTATTGAAAAAATGCCAAAAGCTAAATTTGATGAAACAGTTGAATTACACGTTAAATTAGGCGTTGATTCAAAACATGCTGATCAACAAGTTAGAGGTACAACAGTACTTCCAAATGGAACTGGTAAAACTCAAAAAGTTTTAGTATTTGCTAAAGGACCAAAGGCTGATGAAGCTTTAAAAGCTGGAGCAGACTTTGTTGGAGCAGAAGAATTAATACCAAAAATTGAAAAAGAAAATTGGTTTGATTATGATGTAGTTGTTGCAACACCTGATATGATGGGTGTTGTAGGAAGATTAGGAAAGGTATTAGGACCAAAAGGATTAATGCCAAACCCTAAATCTGGAACTGTAACAATGGATGTTACAAAAGCTATAAATGAAATTAAATCAGGAAAAGTTGAATATAGATTAGATAAAAATAATATAATTCACTTAGGATTTGGTAAAGTTTCTTTTGGAGCAGATAAATTAGCAGAAAACTATGATGCAATAATTGGTGCAATCATAAAAGCAAAACCAGCTGCTGCAAAAGGACAATACATTAAAAGTGTAGCTATATCTACAACAATGGGTCCAAGTATGTATATTGACCAAAAATAATTTATGAAATATAGCCAAAGACAGTAGGCATTTGTTTTAAATAAATGTAAGATCCTACCGAGGCATAAGAACGGTTAAATCCAATTCTTATAGCCTCACAGGCTGTACGGATTGGATTTTTATATAGGAGGTGAATAAAGAAAATGGCTAATGAAAAAACAATTGCTAAAAAACAAGAACAAGTAAATGAATTAGCACAAGAATTAAAAGAGGCAAAATTAGTACTATTAACAGACTACAGAGGAATTAATGTTACAGATGTAACAAAATTAAGAAAAGATTTAAGAGAGGCTGATGCTGAATACAAAGTTATAAAAAATAACATTGTAAGAAGAGCATTAGAAGCAAATGGAGAATCTGCTCTAGATGAAGTATTAGAGGGACCAGTTGCTTTAGTTATAGGTAAAGAAGATTACCTAGCACCATCAAAAGTTATATATAACTTTACAAAAGATCATGATTTCTACAAAATAAAAGGTGGAATTGTTGAAGGTAAAGTTATGACAGCAGAAGAAATAATAACACTTGCAAAACTACCATCAAGACAAGAATTACTTGCAAAACTTGCTGGAGCTTTACTTGG
>CAKOXG010000050.1 GCA_934130025.1 uncultured Clostridia bacterium | reverse complement strand
AAATTAATTCGAAGAATTGCACTATAAACAATCCATAAACCTATAATTATTCTAAATATAGCTCCTATTTGTGTACTATAGCAAATTGTTACAATTCCAAGTACTATTGCTATAACTCCATATGCTATATCGTAATTGTAAAAATCGTATTTTCCTCTATTTTCAAAGTAATTGATAATTTTGTATAAACCAACTAGCCCAAACATAACGCCTAAAATAATTGCAATAAATTTTATTGTTCCTTCTGGGTTTGCAATTAAAATTGCTCCAAGTATTGCAAATATTATTGATGTGACAAGTGATGTGACTCCTGTTTTCTTTAAAACTTTTTCTAAATATTCCATTTCTTATTTCCTCCTTTGAATCTTTATTTTCTAAATTTTACCTTAAAACTATTTTTAAGTCAAGCAAATTATTTTAAATTATCAACTTTCAAAACATACTTATAAGAACCGCTATTTTTAGCCAAATCCATCAATTTTTCGACTCTATTTTGAGCACTTTTAACATCACCATTTACAAAATTATAAATAGTATTAATACCGTCATTATCAAATTGTTTCATTCCATCTGATAAAGTGTTAGCACCATCAGATAATGTTTTAGCTGCATCATTTAACTGACTGCTACTGCTCTTTATAGTTTCACTATTAGAATTTAAAGTATCAATTCCACTCTTTAATTCTCTAGCTCCACTAGACAAAGTACTTGTTCCATCGTTTAAACTCTTAGCCCCACTTGATAAAGTATTTGATCCGCTTTCTAATTTATCTAACCCCGCTTGTAATTCTGGAGAACCACTAACTAATTGATCAATTCCAGCTGTTACCTTGCTTGATACTCCTTTTAATGTTTGTAAAGAAGATTTAAGTGTATTTAAACCTGTTAAAACTTGAGTAGTTTCTGCTTCCATAGCTTTATTATATGCTGCTCTTTCTGTAGCTGTATTTTTACCTAAAGTAGTAATTTGTTCATCTAATTTAGCAATTTCTGTTTCTAATTCTGTTTTGGTTTCGCCATCTTCCATAGTGCTTACAGTTTTTTCTAATGCTTTTTTAGTATTTTTTAAACTTTCAACTGAAGTTTCTGTAGCAGTTCCTAATTTTGCCAAAGTTTTAGCTGTTTCAGAATCTTTAGAAGTAGATGCTGTTAAAGTTTCGATATTGTTTTCAACAGCTGTTTCCATCTTAGAAATTCCACCATCTATTGCATCTGCTCCTGTTTTTATGCTTCCAATTGCTGAAATTATAGTAGATAAGTTGCTTTTTAAATCTTTTATTCCACTTGATAAATTAGAGCTTCCTTCTGCTATTTTTTTAGTATTTTCATTTACAGAAGATATTCCATCATTTATTTTAGAATAATTTGTGCTTACTGTATTTACGCCATTTGTGTAGCTAGCAACACCTGTGTTAAATTCGCCCATTTTTTCTGAATAAGTATTTGCTCCATCTTTTAAAGTTTGACTTCCACTTACTAACTGGTTACTTGCAACTTTTAGAGTTTTACTTTGTTCATATAAATCATCAAATTCATCTAAAAAGTCTAAGTCATTATCAAATACATTTGATTCGATGTACATATACATATTTCCTAATTCAAAATCTTTGGCATCTGCTTCTATTACAACATTTTCTGGAATGTCTATTTCATCAATATCCAAACTTTCTTGCATTCCTGGCATACTAATTCCAAGAACAACTGAGTTTGAGCCATTATCTATTACTTTACCACTAGATATTGTAACATTTGAAAATTTTTCATTATCTAAAATAGTGCCACATGCTACGATATAAGGTGTATACATTGTAACTTGCTTTCCATCTATTGTTTCTATTTTCTTATCTTTATTAGTAAAATTAATTTCAATTTTAACCTTTCCAGATTTTCCTTTTAAATCATCAATAGAAATTTCATTTCCATCCAAATAATATTTAATAGATGTATCTATTGGCATATCTTCATTCTTTTCTTCTCCATTTGAAGTTTCTTTGTAAACAACTCCTATATTATTTGCCTTGCAATACATTGTGTCTTTTTCATTGATTGCATAAATTGGTAATGTATATAATCCACACATTGTGACTGTACTTGCTATACAAATAGCTTTTTTTATTCCATTATTCATAATTAATTATCTCCTTTCAATTTTTGTTCTTTTAGGACCGGTTCTTTTAAGAACATGTTCTTAAAAGAACCGGTCCTAAAAGAACAATTATTTTACTTCTTTCATCCCAATTGTTGTCTTACATATAATTTTGTCAAACATCATAAGGAACGTTGGAAGTGCTAATATTACACTTATCATACTTACAACTGCACCTCTTGAAATAAGGATACATAGTGAGCTTATCATTTCTATTTGAGAGTAAACACCTACTCCAAATGTTGCTCCAAAGAAGCATAAACCACTTACAACTATTGAACTTATTGATGTTCCAAGTGCGTAGTCCATAGCATCTTTCTTGCTTAAGCCTTCTTTTCTCTTTTGAGTATATTTATTTGTTATTAATATCGCGTAATCTATTGTTGCACCAAGTTGGATTGTTCCTATTACTATTGATGCTACAAATGGTACTTGATGTCCCATATATGCTGGTATTCCCATATTTATAAATATTGCAAATTCTATTACTATTATTAATATAACCGGTAACGAAACAGATTGTAATACTATAAACATTAATGCAAATATTACTCCAATTGAGAATGTATTTACACTATTGAAATCGTGATTTGCAATTTCCACTAGGTCTTTCATAAGTGGACCTTCTCCTGCCATTAATCCATTTTCGTCATAAGTTTTTATTATGTTATTTACTTCAGCAATTTGATTATTTAACTCATCTGTTGCATTTTCGTATTTTGAACTTATTATTATCATTTGATATTTATCACTTGTAAATAATTTTAATATACTTTCTGGTAAAAATTCAGCTGGCATATTTAGCTTATCTGTTATTTTTGAATAACTTAAACTCATTTTTATTCCATCTAAATTATCAATTTTCTCAAGCATTTCTGCAACTTTATCATCTGGTATATTTTTGTCTATTAATACAAGTTCTGTTGAAACCATATCAAAATCATTTGCTAAAGTATCATTTGCTTGAACACTTGGTAATGTCTTTGGAAGTCCACTCATTAAGTTATAATAACTTTCTGTATGAGTATATCCATAAACTGCAAATGGTAAAATTATAACAAATGTTACCACAATTGCTTTTGAATGATTTATTACGAAATTCTTTACTCCCGTAAATTTAGGTAAAATATCTTTATGTGCTGTTTTTGTTATTGATTTATCGAAAACTAATATCAAGCTTGGTAAAATTGTTACTGTACAAATTACGCCTAATGCAACACCTTTTGCCATAACTAAGCCTATGTCTTTTCCAAGTGTTAAGCTCATTGTGCATAATGCTAAAAATCCTGCTATTGTTGTAAGTGAGCTTCCTACAACAGATTTTAAGGTATCTGCTATTGCGAGTGCCATTGCCTTATCGTTATTACTTTCTGTTTCTTTTTGATGTTTATAACTATGGTACAAGAAAATTCCAAAGTCCATTGTTACACCTAGCTGTAGCACTGCACTTATTGCTTTTGTTATATATGAAATTTCATAAAATACGACGTTTGTTCCCATATTGTATAATACTGATATTCCAATATTTCCTAATAATATAAATGGCATTGCATATGAATCTAATGCAACTCCTAGTATTATTGCACATAGTATTACCGCAATTATTACATATATTATTACTTCTGAATTACATATATCTTTTATGTCTAAGTTCGTTGCTGACATCCCGCTGATTTTACAGTTTTCATCTGTTATATCTCTTAATGTCTGAATTGCATCTAATGTTCTATCTTCTGCAATTCCATCCTCAAATGTAACTAAAACTGCTGTTGTTCCATCTTCTTTGTATATTTCGCTTAATACATCATCTGGTAACATATCAACCGGAATTTGACTTCCTGTTACATCTGTTATTCCCATTACATCTTTTACTGAATCTATCTCTCTAAATTGTTTTTCTAGATTGATTAGATTTTTTTGTGGCATATCTTTTACAAGTACTATTGAAAAAGAGCCCATATCGAAATCATCTGATAAGATTTTTTCGCCTTGTACTGTTTCTATGTCACTTGGTAAATATGATAATATGTCATAATTTACTCTCGTTGCCATCATTCCATATATTGATGGTATACATAGTAATACTGCTATTATTAGTATTGCTATTTTGTGCTTACATATGAATTCACCAAATTTTTTCATACTTTTTTCTTCCTTTCTTGTTCTTTTGGGACCGGTTCTTTTGTGAACATTGTTCGTTTGGGACCGGTTCTTTTAAGAACAGTTTGACTGTTAGTCATTTTCAGCTTTAAACATTGTAGCACTTTTATGACCGTTAGTCAATATTTTTTCTTAAAATTATTGACTATTTTTTCATTTTGTGGGATAATAAGTTACATAATATAGAATAATATATGAAAAGAATCGAGGTATATGCTTATGAAAAAATCGGAAGAAAATAAGAAAATAAAAGAGGAAACCCTTCTTAGTTCTGCATTTAACCTATTTACTAAAAAGGGATTTAAAGAGACTTCTATTCAAGATATTGCTGAAAGTGCAGGTGTTGGCAAAGGTACTTTTTATTTGTATTTTAAGGATAAATATGATATTCAAAATAAATTGATTGAAAGAAAGTCACGGAAAACTTTTTGCTGATGCTGTAAAGGCTTTGAAGAAAACTAATATTGTGGATTTTGAGGACCAAATTATTTTTATTATTGAACATATTATTGATGCTTTAACTAAAAACCATCTTCTTCTTAAATTCATTTCTAAAAACCTTTCTTTAGGTATTTATAACGAGGCTATGAATAGAATTGCGGATTTGCCTTATGATGATGGCTCTATTTTTAGCATTTTTATGAATGGTGTTGAGAAAAATAATATTAAACTTAAATGTCCTGAAGCGACTTTGTTTATGATTATTGAACTCGCAAGTTCTACTTCGTTTAATTCTATTTTGTATAATATGCCTTTGCCTATTGAGGAGTTTAAACCTATTTTGTTTGAGGAGATTAGAAAGCTTTTGAAATA
>CAKOXG010000049.1 GCA_934130025.1 uncultured Clostridia bacterium | reverse complement strand
TGATTGATAATACATGATTATCTATTGAATTGCCAATAAATACTGATTAATACTATAAGGGAGTGTAGAATATGCTAGGGCAGACTTATATAGTGGGACCACATATAAATGATAATAGCTGGTACATGGGTGACCTATTAGGATTAGGATTCGAAAATCATATATACAATGTTCTATCTATGAATTTGGATAAATATTATGATGCTGGTGCTAAAATATATCGTACTCCAAAGGCAAGAGATAATGGAAAAGATATTATTATAGAATCGCCGGTATCATTAGTAGATGTTTTAGGCACAAATTTTTATATTAAAGATGCTTCATTACTAAAAGTTTATATTGAATGTAAAAGCTCAGACCATAGTAAAATACCTTATAGTAGTTTTGCAGGAAACCTGTCTCGTATTAGCGAAGATAATGTAGGATATTATGTGCTTGTTACCAATTCTACAATAGTGCCTTTTTCCTATTATCAGTTCAAAAGAGATGCTAAGAAATTAGGAATAGAATTTATATTAATTGATCAGTATCTTCTGGCGCAGTATCTGATACATAATAATGCTATGCTTGGTACCCTAGCAGCCAATAATTACTTTGGTAAAATATACATTGAGTATCAAGCAAATTCATGTTTTGTTGAATCTAATAATGCTTATGAAATTTACTTTTGGTTACGAAATTATTCAGATGTTCCACAGACAATATCTATGCAAATTAGCACAGATCGAAATTGGAGTACGGATTTGTCAGTTCTTGAGCAACTGGTAGAAGCAAAGAGTTCTTATTGCTTAAAATTTATTGTCATTAAAGAACATTTTGATGGTATAGATGATTTAATATTAAATGTAAAAGGAAATTTGTTTGACACTTCAATTCAGCTAAAAGGAATAAATATTTCATATAATTTTCGACCAGAGCTGATTGGGCAAAAGAATAAAGAGATAATTACAACATTAGAAAACATTATAATAAACAACTCTAATAATCATATTTATTTGTTGACAGGAGAGGCAGGCGTCGGAAAAACGCGGATTATTGAAGAAGTATTATCGTCACTTATAGGTCGTAATGTTAATTTTTATAGTTTTTTCGTAGAAAAAGATAAAGATATATTATCACCGATGCAAAAATTATTGGCAAAAGAAGGGTATTTAGATTGCAATACTGTTTATAATTCTTTAGACGATATTATTTCATCAATTGATACCACTTATCGTAAGTGTGTAATTGTTATGGATGATTTACATAATGCTTCTACGGCAGTTTTAAACAATATTCATAAGTTAATGTCTGCAAATATGCCAGCGGGTTTGACATTACTTTTAGTTGGTCGCAACGACTATTCTGTTGGAAGTATTGATTATTTTTCATTTTTACAATTTTTTAAGGAAAAGTATTCGCTTAATATTATTTCAGTGGATGCATTAACAGATGATGAAACAATCTTACTAATAAAATCTATTGTTCGTGGAATACCCAATATTGCATTAGAAAAGATACATTCATTAAGTAATAATCTCCCGCTGTATATAATTCAAGTTATAGAATATATGTTGGATTTAAAACTGGTATATCTATTAAATAGAAATACTGTAGGAATTGAAAATACAGATAGTTTTTCAAATCATTTAAACATTCCACATAGTATGGAAGAGTTATATTGTCAACGCCTACAATGCTTAACTAAACAAACTGGTGGAAAGGAGATGATTAGATTTCTTTTTATTGCATCATTTCTGAGCATAGATTTCTCAGACTATTTTGCAAATATATATTTTGAGGGAAAGGAGAATTTGTTAAAAATCCTATTAGAACGCAGGTATATTACGCCATCATTAAAGGGATATTCTTTTGTACATGAAAGTCTATTTTTGTATCTCCAAAACAAATTGCTTAATAATAAAAACGAACAGAATGAAGTTGGAAATTGGTTGTTGGGTTCACCATGCATATTTGATAGTTTAGATGAGTTAAAGCGGGGGAGAGTTTTTTTATGGGTAGGTGATAAAAATAATGCGCGAACTGCTTTTTCATCTGTAATATCTGATGTTAATTCAATAAAGAATTATTCATCAATAAATATAAATTCTAGTTACTATACCTACTTAGAAGATATATATAAAATCAGTACAACATATGAGCAAAAAAAGAAGGTAATTGCTTGTAAAATATACATAGCTCTTCACTATCATACGCCATATGAAGCTGTTGCAACCTGTAATTGGGGACAGCAAACATTGAAACGCAACAAACAATATCATAACGATTCTGCGTTTGCTTTTTACCTTAAAGAACAGATAGCTCATAGTTATATAAATGCTGGGCAATTAAAAAAGAGTGAAGTTATTTTGGCTGATTTACTTTCACAATCTATTTTAAATATCAATGACTGTGATCCTAAAGCTGTCTTTGATATGTATGACAAACTCTCTAATATATACATTAAATATAATATTTTTGGAATTGCAGAAAACTATACTAATCTTTCACTTACATTAGCCCAAAGTTTAGATGATCCTAATTTACAAGCACTTAGTTATATTACTATGGCAAAATTATACCTATACTCAGATAAAAGTAAATCTAAACATTATCTTAATGAAGCGAAAAAACTATTGTCTGAGAAGAATGCATACCGTATTAAATGTCATAACGATGTAAGTCTATTAATCATGACATTAATGGAATTACCTGAAAAAAATATTCAACAGCTTAAAAAAATAATAGCAGAGGCGGATTATTTATTGGATATATGTATTAAAAATAATTTTGCAAATTCTGTTATCCGTATATATATGTTGCTAGCAGTATTGTATTATTACTTAGAGTTAGACACAAATACATATTCTGCTGCTACTAGGTATATTGAAAAAGGAATTGATATGAGCATCAAATTTGGTATTAGTACATATATTTGGCAATTTTATAATCTTAAGGCACTTATTTACATACATCAAAATCAGAAAATTTCTAAGCAGAAATCCTTGTTTGATACTGTATTTAATATCCTGAAAAAGCAAAATTTAACTTATCTGGGAAATGGTGATTTTACATATGGCAATATTTTAGCACTAACCAATATAATGTATTTTTATAAAAATAATGTATCAGAAAATGTGTTTTATCAAAAAATTAATTTACTTACAATAACTGAGGGTATAGATTCGTGTGACTTTAATTGTAATAGAAATTCCTGTCAATATGAATGTCATACAAGTATTAAACTGTATCAAAAAGAATGGAACAAATTATCCGCGTTAAAGGATAAGCCGTCCATTCTTTTTGGAAAAATTATTGAAAAATATACCCTTCAAGATAGTACAGGCTATTATATTATAATAAGTTAAATTTGGGGAATCCAAAAGTTTCCAATAACTAAAGCATCTATATCATTAGCTATAAATGTTTGTATTGCATCAACAGGTTTCTCAACTATTGGTTGTCCAGCTACATTAAATGAAGTATTTATGAGAACAGGAACTCCTGATATTTCAGCAAATTTATTAAGCAATAAATGCACAAATGGCTCGGTTTCAGAGGAAACAGATTGAACTCTCGCAGTATTATCAATGTGGGTAATAGAAGGCAGTTTTTTGCGATATGATTCCTTCACAGTAGGAGCAAACAACATATACGGTGAAGATTGTCTTAATTCAAATATTTCATATTCCATCTCTCTTGTTACAACAGGCGCAAAGGGCCGGAAGTTTTCTCGATGTTTAATCCTATTATTAATGATATCCTTCATATCAGGGTTCATGGGATTTGCAAATATACTCCTATGGCACAACGCTCTGGGACCAACTTCTGTGCGCCCTCGATGGAATGCAATGATTTTATTATTCCAAATTGCCTGTGCAATCATTTCTGCAAGTGCATTATCTTCTAGAAATTGATATTTTATATTCCAAGCCTTTAGTTCTTTCTCAATTTCCGAGTTAGAATACGAAAGACCAAGATAAGGTAGCTTTATTTGTGGATTTGGCATTTGTGGAAAATGCTTTTTGTAGGCAAAAAATGCATTTCCGATTGCTTGACCATCATCACCAGATGCTGGAAAAATAAATACTTCTTTTAGATTGCAAGCCTCTAGAATTTTATGGTTTAAAAGACAATTTAAAAATAGTCCTCCCCCTAAACAAAGGTACTCAGCGTTATATTTATTTACAAGATTTTGGATAAGTGTAATAATTGCTTTTTCTGTATATTCTTGTATGGTTCTGGCTATATTAGCAGAATTCATTTGAACATAATCATGATAATTCATTCCTGATAAATGTTGTAAGACAAACAAGTCGTCCAAATAATCAGCATACATAAGCGAATAATTAAAGTCTGTATAATTCAAACCCGAAAAATCAATGAGACTTTTTCCGTACGAGGCTAATCCCATAGTCTTACCAGCTTGCCCCCAACCAAAGCCTAGCAAATATGTAAATTGTTCATATTTTCGCGCGATGCTTATCTCTTGTGTGCGAACGGTAGACGGCATATAAGGCAACAAATAATTGCTTTCATTTCCCATTCTTCGAATCGTAGGTGCTTGAAAACGCTTTTTAATGAGAGAAATACAAGATTTATTTCCTACATATAGGGATTCCGCCTCAGTATAATTATTATAATAATCGCCTCCACCATCAGCAATAAAAATGAGTGCATTGGGAAATCCAGAGGCATAAAATGCTGCATAGGCATGAGAATCATGGTGTGAAACAAAGTATATAGGCATCATACAATTATAATGGGAATAAAAGTTAGATTTAATAGTTTCTAAAATCGCATCGGCTTCCATAGCATCCCCTGATATCGCAACACAGGATATTTCATTTATACTAACACAATGATAATTCAGCAAAGAATCTATTGCATCATATGGAAGTGCCGTAGAACGTGAATGTTTTATTCGGTCAAGTCGTTCTTGAGCAATACTTCCAATAATATAACCGTCTTTTAACAAGGCAGCAGACCGATCATGACCGACATGGATTCCTAATACAATTTTTTCATTCAATATTGTTTCGCCTCCTTAGTTTTGTTAAATAGTTAAAATTGACCTAATATATGATTTTACTTATGGATGTAAATATCACAGCAGGATAAATAATCCAATAGATAATCATGTATTATCAATCA
>CAKOXG010000048.1 GCA_934130025.1 uncultured Clostridia bacterium | reverse complement strand
ATTAATTTTTCTGTTGTTAAATCTAAACAAGCACACGCTAATGAAGGGTCTGTAAAGTGCCTTTTAGCTGATTTTCCTACTCTATTTGGAGACCTATAGTTTTCACTATATGCAGGTTGATTTTCTATAATATTAAGTCTATTTAATACATCTAAATAATCATCAATCGTTATTCTGCTTTCTATCAATTCATTTCCCGTAGCATTTTCTCCAATATCTTTTATTAATGTATTATTATTTACTATTGTAGTCTCATTTCTAGCTAAACTTCTTAGCAACATTATCATTTTATTTTTATCTCTTTTTTTATCGTCATTTATATCTTTTTCAATAATTGCATCAATATAACCCTTTGGAATTATTCCTATTTTATCTTGTGGCACTTTTATATTTGATGGCCAGCCTCCTCTTACTATTAAACTTGCTAATTTTTCCAAAGTTACTTTTTCGTTTAATTGATTTTCTAATTTTCCATTAAACATATCTTGTATTGATACTTTACCTGTTGAATCTCCTGACTCATATAAGCTCATTGTATGCATTCTTATTCTTCCTATCCTTCCAGCACCTGAATGATGAATAGTTTCTTTTTGTTTTTCATCTGTTAGTTTAGTTGAACAAGTTAGTATATAATTTCCTTTATTTACTGTATCGTCACATTTTCTTCTTATTGCATCCCAAGTTTTTGGAATTAAATTCCATTCATCAATCAATTCCGGCCTTTCGTTATTTAAAATTAAATCTAAACTTAGGTTCGCTTTTTCTCGTGTTTCTTCATCATCAAGAAATACTGCACTATTTGCGTGATTTAGCGACGCCCAAGTTTTACCACACCATTTTGGACCTTCTATACTTACCGCTCCAAATACTGTTAAATACTCTTCTATTTTTTTATCTACTAATCTTTCTATATATTCAGCTTTTTTTAAAGACATTGTTATCATCTCCTTTTTTATATTTTACACTATATTTTTATACATTTCAATAGCTAATATACATTTTTTAATTAATTTGATATACTTTTTTTAAGTATTTTAATATGCTTTTTTTAAATTGTTTTATATTTTTGAAGCTTAATAGACAGCATTTATGCTGCCTATATTCATTAATAATACTATTAAATTCCATCTAAACAATTATCATAAACCCATTGTTTTAATTCTTCCATATTATTAGTTTCATAATAATTAACAAGCATAGTTTTAAATTTTCCGTCTAATTCAACTGGAACTGTCATTATTCCTTTGCCATTTTCTATTAATATTTTATTACAAACCATTGACGCAACTCTCTTGTTTCCATCTATAAACATTTGACTACGCATTATCCATAACATCGTTGTTATTGCTCTTTCTGTAATATTTTCTATCTTTTTGATTTCTGTAAATTCTTGATATATTATATTAATATCTGGAATTTCTGGTCTCCAATTTGTTCCAGATATTAGTACACCGCTATCTCTTAATACTCTTAATTTATTATATGGTAATTCACTTTTTGCTACAAGTGTATGAACTTCTTGTATGAAACCTAATGTTAATTCATCATTTATATGTTCAATTACATATTTCCAGGCATCTCGTAAATTACATACTTTTGAAATTTCTGATGGTTTTATACTTGTGACATTTACATCGTTTAGGATATCATTCGTGTCTGCAAAAGTTACTGCTATTCCTTCTAGATTTGCACTTTTGTATACTACATCTACTAATAGTCTTTTTGCCATTAGGATGTTATCTTGTTGGGACATATTATATTTGTTTTCCATTTTTTCTCCATTCTTTGCCTTTTGTTTAGGCTTTGTTTTTTACATATTATGCACCATCTATTATACACCTAGAAAAGAAAAAATAGCAATAGTTATTGCTATCTTTCTGTAAATATGCTTTCATCTACTTAATATAAAGTGTAGCACGAGAAGAACCATAGCTACTTGCATCATTAGGATAGTAACTAGTGCGAAATGCTGGAGCGTTATTATTGTTATAACGCCCCCCACGATAAGCTCTATAGTTTATGTTGTCAGCATCTAGAGTCCATTCATAATGACAACCATATAAATCATATACATTATTAATTAGGTCTGTATATTTGCCTCCTGTTGTTGTAGTGTTATTATAGATTAAAGAATTTGAATCTCCAATTTTTTTCCCGTTTTTTGCCATCCAATTCATCATGGCATCATATTGACTTCCCCAAATCATGCTACTTACAACGTTATCTTCATTATTATCTACTGTTGCAAATGTTTTCATTTTTTTATATAATCCGTACCATCTGTTTGTTTCATTATAACTTGCATCTGTTGTTGTAATATTGCTGTCTTTACTTGCATCTCTGAAAACAATATTATTATTTTTATCCAATCCTGCCTCATATCGTGCTACATAAAATCCTTTATATTTTAACACACTTGCTATCATCGTATTATATTCTTTTGATAACATATTAACTGTTATTTCTTCTGATTTGTAATCTTCTGTATCATATGATATTACATCTGGCTCTCTATAATCTGTATTGCTTCCTTGGTAATTACTATCGCTTGCATATTTTAAATAACTATTACTTCCCGAAAAGTCATACAAAATTCCTTTATAATCATTTCCAACCTTTACTGCCATTGGAGTATATATTTTTCCACTATCAGTTCCTGTATTACTACTTTTTGGTAATTCGTTATCTCTGCTTTTATCTAAAACAACATCATCAACCGGAACCCACACAAATTCGCTTCCTTTTATATTTACAACAACTCCAGTGTCTACTGTTCCTTCTACATAAGTTGCTCCTTCTGGTAAAGCAAAATACTTTCCTGCTCCATCTGCTGTTGCTTGTGCATTTGGATTTGTTCCATAACCTGATGGATTTGTAACTTTAGTTCCTGCAGTTTGAACCATTGCTTCCATTGCTGCCATTTTATCTGCTTCGTCTTGCTTGGCTTGTTCTGTTTTTTCTTTTGCTTCACTTGCCCTATTTAATATGCCATTTTGACCTGTAAGCATACTTATGCTAACTCCAGCTAATATTAAAAGTACTATGATACTTACAACCAAAGCAATTAAAGTAATTCCCTTATTTTCATTACATCTTTTCATAATATTTTTCTCCTATCATACAGTAATTTATATCTTACACTTATTTTACTACACTAGTAGAACGTATTCAACATTTTTAGTTAAAGTGTAATGAAAATGTAATATTATTGTAATATTTTTCAATTGCATTTTAAATGCAAAAAAATACCTCTATCTGCTACAATAAAGGTATTTTACTTTTAATTTATTTACTATTTTTCTTTACAACCTTAAGCCTTACAAACTCATCTCTTTCTTCTTCCTCCAAAGCCAAACTAATTCTCTTAGCCAACTTCTCATCCCTAGGAATAATAACCTCCTTAAGAGCATTAGACCTTCTTCCTAGTTTTTCAATGGCATTTTGAAGACGTACCATAGTATTATTAATTTCAGCCAGTTTAATTATCAATTTTTTAACCTCAATAAATTTAACGATACTCTCGTCAACAGCAGCAGTCGTATTATAAAACCCATAATTCGGCACTATTTCTAAATTATTTGAAACGACCGATGGTATATCAACTCCCATCAAAGTTACATTTTTTATATTAATTGTATCATCATCTTTAATGGCATTAGAAATATCAATCAACTCATCAAATCCCACATCCACAATTGCTTTTTTTAATGTCTCTTCTGCATCTTTTAAAATTTCATTTAGTTTATTTTGAGTATCTTTTGCTTCATCTTTATAGCTTTCTAGTTTATTTTTTAATATTAACTCTTTTTCCTCAATAAGCATTTGACCATTTTTGTACTCTTTTATTGAATTTTGTAATTTTAATAAATTATTTTTTGTTGACAAATATATTTTTCCCATTGTTTACACTCCATTTTTTTGCATTAGGGACAGTTCTTTTTACGAAATGTCCCAAAAAGAACCGGTCCCAATGGGACATTTTTTGCGAAAAGAACCGTCCCCAATCCGAAATTACTCTAATATTCTCAAAAGTTCTTCCATCAAATTCAAAGTATCATCCATAGAGCGATTATCGCTACTATCCTGATTAACAAATCTATCCTCAAATTCATTTCCAAATTTCAAATACTTCTTATCTTCCTCAGTCAAATCAGATTCCCCAAGAACAGTTGCCAAAGCTCTTACATCTTGAACCTTAGAGTAAGCCGAAAAAATTTTATCTGCAAGTTTAGAATGATCTTCTCTTGTATATCCTTTTCCAATCCCATCTTTCATAAGCCTTGAAAGTGATTGTAAAATATCAATTGGTGGATTTATTCCCTTTTGATATAAATCTCTTCCTAAAACAATTTGCCCTTCTGTTATATATCCTGTTAAATCAGGTATTGGGTGAGATATATCATCATTTGGCATTGTAAGTATTGGAATTTGAGTTATTGAGCCAACTCTTCCTTCAATCATTCCTGCTCTTTCATAAATTGATGCTAAATCACTATACAGATATCCCGGATATCCTTTTCTACTTGGAATTTCTCCTTTTAAAGTCGATACCTCTCTTAAAGCTTCTGCATATGCTGTCATATCTGTTAATACAACTAATACTTGGTATCCTAAATCAAATGCTAAATATTCAGCACATGTTAGTGCAACTTTTGGAGTAAGTATCCTTTCTACTGATGCATCATTAGACAAATTCTGAAACATTACAACTTTTGAAAGTACTCCGTTTTCCTCAAAACTTTTTCTAAAAAATTCAGCTGTTTCAAATTCGGCTCCCATAAGTCCAAATACAATTGCAAATTTTCCTCCATCTGTTATATTTGATTGTCTTATTATTCTTTCTGCAAGCTCATTATGATTTAAGCCACTTCCAGAGAAAATAGGTATTTTTTGTCCTCTTATTAATGTAATTAATCCATCTATTGTTGATATTCCTGTATGAATATAATTACGAGGATATTTCCTTGCAATTGGATTTATTGGGTTTGAATTTATGTCTCTTGAAATATTTGTCTCAATATCTCCTAATCCATCAATTGGCTTTCCTGCACCATCAAATACTCTTCCAAGCATTAATGGTGATAGTTTTATTTTTAATGGTTCACCCATAAATTCTGTTTGAACATCTTTTATATTTATTTCATTTGTTCCTTTATATACTTGTATTGTTGTTATGTCATCATCTAAACGCAAAACATTTCCTATTCTTTTTTCTCCATTTTTTAAAGTTATTTCTACCTGCTCTTCAAATGATACATCTTTTGGTGTTTTTATAAATACAAGTGGTCCATTTATTTCTTGTAGACCTAAATATTTTATTTTCAAGTTTTTCACCTCACTTGGGCACATTGGGACCGGTTCTTTTTGTGACTGGTTCATCGGGACCGGTTCTTTTTGTGTTAATTTTTAATTATTTAAATAATTTCAACAAAATTGGCACAAAAAGAACCGGTCCCGATGAACCAGTCACAAAAAGAACCGGTCCCAATGCGCCATCTCGCCAGAATTAAATATGCTCTCTATATTCATCTTCCAACTTCTTCAATCTATTTTTAATCCTAACATCAAACTCATCAATCTTACCAATTTCATC
>CAKOXG010000047.1 GCA_934130025.1 uncultured Clostridia bacterium | reverse complement strand
AAACTAAAAAACGGAGGAATAAAAATGCTAAGTATAATAGTTGCAAAATCAATAAATAATGCAATAGGAAAAGATAACAAATTATTATGGAAAATACCAGATGATATGAAAAGATTTAAAGAAATAACAACAGGTCATACCATAATAATGGGAAGAAAAACATTTGAATCTATAGGAAAGGTATTGCCAAATAGATTAAATATTATTCTAACAAGAGATCCAAATTATAAAATAGATGACCCTAATGTGAAAGTTTTAGGCGGAGTGTCTGATTTGGACAAATACATAAATGACGAAAACGAGAATTTTGTTATAGGAGGAGCTCAAATTTATGCCTTACTTATGCCAAAATGTAAAAAAATATATGTAACACAAATTAATAAGGATTTTGTGGGTGATACATATTTTCCTGTAATTAAAGAAAACGAATGGGAGATCATAGAAAAAGTCGACGGTCCAAAAGATGAAAATGATTTTCAATATGAATATATAACATATCAAAGAAAATGTAATAAATAATTAAAAATTGAATATAAATAATACTAATTAAAGTTTTAGAAAGGACTGGTATTTCTATGGAAATATTTGAAAACAATAAACCTATAACTAGTATTATCAAAGGCACAGCAATATCTTTTTTAACTACAATAATTGCACTTACTGTATTTGCTGTGCTTTTAACATACACGGATTTATCTGAAAATACAATAAAACCAGTTATAATTACAGTAACAGGGATAAGTATTTTAATAGGAAGCTCAATTGGAACCAGGAAACTCCGCAAAAATGGTTTGATGACTGGAGGAATAATTGGAGTTTCGTATATTTTAATAATTTATCTTATATCAAGTGTAATGAATTCAAATTTTGCACTTAGCTTAATATCTGTTATTATGATGGGTGTTGGTATTATAGGTGGAATCCTAGGAGGAATTATCGGAGTTAATACAAAAAATTAAAAATCTATTGACATTTTAATAACTATGTTATATAGTATTAAAAACTAGATGGAGGATAAAAATATGAAAAGAACAAAATTAGATGAAAGAGTATTACCAACATATACAAAAGGAGAAGAAATATTCAATATGACATCACACATAGTAGGGGGAGTTTTAGGAATAGTAGCTCTTGTGCTATGTGTGATATTTGCAGCCATACATCATAACCCATATGGAGTAGTTGCAAGTTCAATATTTGGAGTAACAATGATTTTGTTATACACAATGTCAAGCATATATCATGGACTAAAACCAGATACAAAAGCGAAAAAAGTATTTCAAGTATTAGACCACTGCTCAATATTTTTACTTATTGCAGGTTCATATACACCATTTGCACTATGTACATTAAGAGAAATAGATATTGCAACAGGTTGGTGGATTTTTGGAATAATATGGGGAATGGCAATATTAGGAATAATATTAAATTCGATAGATTTAAAACAATTTAAAGTATTTTCAATGATATGCTATTTAGCAATGGGATGGTGTATCATTGTTAAAATAAAATGGGTAATAGAAGGACTTGGATGGACAGGCTTTACTCTTTTAGTTGCAGGAGGAATTATTTATACTATTGGTGCAGTTTTATATGGTATAGGTAAAAAGAAAAAATATATGCATTCGATTTTTCATTTGTGTATTTTTGCGGGAAGTTTATTACATTTCCTTTGCATATTGTTGTATGTTGTATAATGATACAAAATGGACCGGGTCTTTTTCGTGCTATCACAAAAAAGACCCGGTCTATTTTGGTCATTTGATAAATTGATAGTTAACACTATTATTCAAAATCAAACTACCATTATAAACTGTAGAATTTTCCGTAGATAACGGAATATTCAAAATAAAAGGACAAGAATAAACTTCATCTAAATTATTTGTAATATTAATAACAAAACTAAGTTTGCAAGCAATGGAATTAAGAGTTATTCCACATCTCTTAAGCAAAGTTCCATCATAAGAAATATTATGAATATTATCAATCAAAGTATAGCTAGACTTTATTCCAGAATTTACATAGCAAAGAGTAATAGGATTAGCACAATTGTTATACAAAATAGGTTTAGAATAATCTATTTCATCTTCAGAAGAAATTTCAAAATCCAAATTATTATCTATTTTTTTAGCTTCATCAAAATTATTATTTGCAAAGTCATTAATATTTTTAAAATACAATGCAGGAGTTCCAACTGAAGGCTTTAAATCAAAAGATATATTTGATATATTTACTCTTTTCAAAGTATTTTTTGCATTATATACTCCATCAGCATTATTATTTATAAAAATTGCAATATCTGTATATTGATATAAATCAGATATAGTAAAAGAAGAATTGGCATTTATTTCGGATTTCGCATTTGCACTGCTAAAGTAGACAATTTTATTTACCGAAAACGGTGATGACAAATCTACATTTAAAGCATTTTGCATTGCTTTTTCAGTTTTATATCTATAAGAAAAAAATCTTATTGAACCAAAAATTAAAAAAGATAAAAGTAAAGTAAGTAATACAAAAATTACATAAAATATGTATTTTTTCTTAAGCATTTTTATTCCTCCGTTTCATTGGTATTATTATATTAAATAATATTATAAAATATTAATAAAGTCAATAAATTTGCTTGCATAAAAGGCAAAAACAATATATAATTAAAAAGCAGCAATAAGGAATTCATAAAAGAAATAAGGAGGTTTTAATTTAATGAAAACATTACTAAAAAATGCAAGAGTTGTAGATTACAAAAATAAATTAGACGGAAAAATGGATATTTTATTGGTAGATGACAAAATATCAAAAATAGCAGGAAAAATAGAAGAAACAGTAGATAGAGAAATAGACTGTGCAAATTACATAATAATTCCGGGAATGATAGACATGCATTGTCATTTAAGAGAACCAGGATTCGAATATAAAGAAACAATAGAAACAGGATCAAAAAGTGCAGTTGCAGGAGGATTTACAACAATATGTCCAATGCCAAACACAAAACCAGTACCTGATAATGTAGAAACATTAAAAATGATTATAGAAAAAGCAAAAGAAGTGAATTTATGTAATGTGCTTCCATTTTCATCAATAACAAAAGGTGAAAAGGGGGAAGAACTGGTGGATTTTAAAGCAATGAAAGAAGCGGGAGCAATAGCCTTTTCAGATGATGGAATACCAGTTGTAAACTCAAAAATAATGAGAGAGGCAATGTTAAAAGCAAATGAAGTTGGTTCATTTACATCAGCACATTGTGAGGAAAAATCTGTTGCCAAAGGTGCAATAAATGCAGGCAAAATTGCTGAAAAATTAGGAGTAGAAGGAGTTTTACCAGAGGCAGAAGAAATAATGGCAGCTCGTGATGCGATAATTGCTGAAACAAATGATATACACGCACATATTTGCCATATCAGTACAAAAACATCAAAAAATATGATAAGAGATGCCAAAAAAAGAGGAGTAAAAATCACATGTGAAACATGCCCACATTATTTCTCATTAACAGTAGATGAGGTTCTAAAAAAAGGAACAAATGCAAAAATGAACCCACCTTTAAGAGAAGAAAAAGATAGGTTAGCAATTATAGAAGGCTTAAAAGAAGGGACAATAGATGCTATAATAACAGACCATGCACCACATTCTGAAGAAGAAAAAGCAAAAAGTTTGGCAGATGCACCAAACGGAATTATAGGATTTGAAACAGCTCTATCTTGTGAAATTATGAACTTAATAGATACAGGAGACTTAGACTATGAAGACTTAGTTAGGGTTACATCATACAATCCAGCAAAATTATTAGGCTTAAATACAAAAGGTGCCATAGAAATCGGATTTGATGCAGATTTAACAATATTTGACCCAAATAAAGAATATGTTTATACAAAAGATATGATAGTTTCTAAAGCTAAAAATTCACCTTTTATAGATGAAAAAATGAAGGGGAAAGTTATGTATACTATTGTTAGTGGAAGGGTAGTGTATGAAGGAAAGGAATGATTATATGCCAGAAATAAGTAGATTTCAAGGAATGATAATAAAGTTGATATTTTTGGACAATGATAAACATCATAAACCACACATACATGTATATTATGGGGAATATGAAGCATCAATTGGAATTGATGGAGAAATGTTAAGTGGTTCTTTACCTGTAAAAAAATATAAATTATTGCAAGCATGGATGATATTACATGAAGACGAACTATATAAAGCATGGAATAATGCTGTTAGAGGAATTCCTTTTGATAATATTAAACCATTAGATTAAGGAGATGATAAGAATGCGTATTTTAAATGATATTGTATATGCGGATGATAACGGTAACAAAAAAGACTTAAAAATAATAGAAATAAAAATCATTTCAGAACTATCAATGCTTGTTACATTTTCGAATGATGAAAAAAGAATTTTTGACTTAAAAGAAATTGTAAAATATCCAGCATATGAAAAATTAAAGGACTTTGAAATATTTAAAAATGCATATATTGAACATGGAATTATCGTTTGGGATAATGGCAACATAGATATATCCCCAGAAACGGTATATGAAAACAGTTTTGTATATGAACAAGAAATAGCAATGTAAAAGAAAGGACGCAAAAAAATGGAACATAAAATAGTACCAATTACAGTATTAACAGGATATTTAGGAGCAGGAAAAACAACACTTCTAAATTATGTATTAAACAACCAAGAAGGCTACAAAGTAGCAGTAATAGTAAATGATATTGGTGAGGTAAATATAGACGAAAAATTAATAAAAGATGGAGGATTCATCAAAGAAGAAGATAAAGGAAATGTAGTACCACTATCAAACGGATGTATATGTTGTACATTAAAAGAAGACTTAATGAATCAAATAGTAGACATCTTAAAAACAAGAAAATTTGATTATATTTTAATAGAAGCAAGTGGAATATGTGAACCAATGCCAATTGCACAAACAATTATGGCATTAGAAGATTCAACAGTTCAATATGGTTTACCAAAACTATGTAGATTAGATAATGTAGTTACAGTTGTTGATGTTTTAAGACTAGCAACAGAATTTGGATGTGGGGATTATTTAGTAAAAGATGATATCGAGGAAGAAGATATAGAAAATCTATTAATCCAACAAATCGAATTCTGTAATACAATCATCTTAAATAAAGTTGATGAAATAGAGCCAGAACAATTAAAAAGAGTTAAAGCAATAATAAGAGAGCTTCAACCAACTGCAAAAATTATAGAAACAAACTTTGGTAAAGTTGATTTTAAAGAAATTCTAGATACAAAGAGTTTCGACTTCGAAAAAGTTGCAAGTTCAGCAGGATGGATAAAAGAGCTTGAAAGAGATGACAATGAGAATATGGACGAGCATGAAGGACATCATGACCATCATCATGAGGACCATGAACATCAGCATGAACATGAAGAAGAACATCATGGACACGAACATCACCACCATCATCACGAACACAATGATGAGGGAGAAGCAGAAGAATATGGAATATCAACATTTGTATATACCTCAAGAAAACCACTAAGAGAAAACAAATTTGATGAATTTGCTAAAAATCTACCAAGAAATGTTATAAGATGTAAAGGTTTAGTATGGTTTTCAAATGATAATGAAATGTCATATTTATTTGAACAA
>CAKOXG010000046.1 GCA_934130025.1 uncultured Clostridia bacterium | reverse complement strand
AAGTTCAATTCGTGAAGTTGCAATTCCTGATTTTATTGTTTCTTTACTTGAAGAATATAAGTTATGGTATGAAGAACCAAAATCGATTGTAGGCGATTTCTGGCACGATTCTAATAGGTTATTTGTACAAGTTGATGGCAAACCAATTACACCATCAACAATAAGTAAATGGTTTGAAAAATTTATTAAACAAATTGGCTTACCTGTTATTACATTTCACGGCTTACGTCATACAAACGCAACACTACTTATTGCACAACAAGTAGATGTAGCAACTGTATCTGCAAGACTAGGTCATGCACAGATTACTACAACCTATAATTTCTATGTACATCCTTTAAAATCACACGATAAACATGCAGGAAATGTACTAGAAAATTTATTAGTGACGGCTGCACATTAACAATTCAATATTACTAAACCTTTTTTGCTCTCATATTTATCAGCTATGAATTTTATTGAAATTTATAGTATTACAAAGGTCTAGTTTGAGGAGTTCATCCCCAATTTCTCCCCAAATTGACATAAAGAAGGAAAAATCAATGATTACAGCAACCTTTAAGCAAAATAAAAAAATCACTAAAACCGTTATGGTTCTAGTGACTTTGAGTTGGTTGCGGGGGTAAGACTCGAACTTACGACCTTCGGGTTATGAGCTAATAATCCTATATTGTGGTAACTTTTCTTTTGCTTTATAACCATTTATTTCACTATTTAGCCATCTCTTTATTTTTTCATTATTATTATCTTGTAATAGCAAATTTAATATATTCATTGCCTGTACGACATTTATTTCATCTCTTATCAATTCTACAATTATTTTACTTCTCTGCATATTTACTCCTTATAATTTTAAACAGCATTATATCATTTTTTATCAAGGAAATCCTCTATTTTCTTTATTTAACTATTTTTATCTAAATGACAATTTAAGCAACTGTATCACTAAAAACTTGTTTTCCTCGTACAATTTGCTTTTACTTTACAGAATTGCATTTAACCTTTTATTTAATGTTTAGTATAAATTTCTAATAGAAATATTTTTTTGCTTTATTTTAGTTTCATCAATTATTATATTTTTTTACTAAAACCAATTGATTTTATATGGTAATACTTTTTCATTTCTTTTGGAAAATCCCAATAATTCTTCCTTTGTTAAAAATTTTACCTTGTTTAATTTTTGATATTTCTCCTTTTCATCTTCTTTTAAAACTTTTCCATCTTTATAGTAATTGCCTAACGTAAAGAAGTAAAATGGTATATCGCCCACATTATATTCATTAAGATTAATTCCAGAAGTTTTGACTTGTAGTTTTGCTCTTTCTTTTGGGTTTTGCCTTTTGAATAATATATATTCATATTCTTTTGTATCTTTTTTATTAGTTGAAGTATATATACCATATCCTAATTCAATTTGCATATATAGACCAACTAATTCTTCAATTTCTAACGCACCTATACTTTCCCACAAATAATCCCATTTATTTTTTGGTTTTTCTATTTTATAGTATTCTTTGCCTACGTATTGATTATATGTTTTTTTAGAAAATTCTTTTACAATATTGTCTTTTCCTCTACCTCTTATATGGCATACTACTCCCATATTAAAGCTTCTTATTATTTCCCCTATAACATTATCTTCTGTACCGATTTTTACATATTCACAAGGAACATAATGTCAAATATCATAAAAGCCATTTTCTATTGTTTTTTCTCCAGGCATAAAGTCTCTTGCGTTTTCGGTAACTCTGCAAATATAATAGCAGTTATTTTTTCTAGTCCATATTAAATCATCTTTTTTCATTTTCCTTAAAGATTTCATTGCTTTTTTAAATCCTTTTTGATTAGGAAATGAAAAAGTATCCAATCTATGATAAAATTCCTTATCAGGAATATACTCATCTTTCGAACTCATTAGTCTAATATCTGTTCTCCACCCTGTACCAATTATATTGTTTTGTTCGCAATATTCAAAGGTCTCTTTCTGCTTTTCTGTGCCCTCGTGGGTATGTAAATTAAATCTCCAAATATTTATATCGTCTTTATCCATACAAAAAAATCCTCCTATATAACTTATAATTCACAGATTACACATTTTCAATTAAATTTCTTCTATCTTTTATCTTCTTCCTCGCTATTTAACACATCTTTCCCTAAAAAATAGTCTTCTATGAAATTCCATCTTTCTTCTTTACTTTTTAGTTCTAAAATGAATTTTTCAAGAATTTGCACATCTCTTTCGTGCTTATCTTTTGCTTTCTCCACTATCTTATTTTTATATTTTATTTTTCCGTCTGCAATCGCTTGTATTTTAGCCGGATCGTTTAAACGAATAAATATTTCGGGGTTTTCTCCACCATACATATCATATTGTATCAAGTTAAATATTGATAATAGATTTAATGCTCTTATAATTTGCCCTATTGATTTTTTATCTACATTTTTATATTTTACTATTTTTGTACATTCAGCCTTGTCCAGCTCATTTATAATACCGCTTCTGTATAAAATTTTATCTGCAAGTGCTTTATAACTTGATGAATTTATTCTGTATTTTACTATTTCTCCAATAGTCTTTGTTGTTACAAAATCCCTTATCAATAATTCTGGATCTTCTATGCACTTAAAATATCCATTTGCAATGTTTTCAGTTATTATTTTATCTTTGAATTCTTCATTTAGTTCTTTCTTCAATTCATTTATAGTAAATTCGCCTTGCATTGCTTGTAATTTTGCTAATACTTTATTTACTTTGTCTATACATTCTATTAACTTTTCCTTTACTCCTGCAAATGTTTCCTCTTCATTTATTGTTTGTATTTCTATTTTGGTTCTAGGATGTATTTTTTCTGCAAATTCTTCAAATATTTTTTCTCTTTCCTGATAAAATGTGTATTTAAACTGTGGAAAAGATATTCTAGAGAATTTCTCTTCCCATAACTTTTTAAATCGATTGAATATATATCGCCAAAATCAGTTACTTGATAATCTCTTTCATTTTCGTTGTTTCTCCCTTTCGCTAGTAGTTTTACATATTTATAGAACTCGCTTTTTTCAAATTGATCTTTTATTTCTTTATCAATAACAATAAAAGCACTGGTAAACATAGATCTTGGTCTTGTTATTATTACTGGAAATTTAAATTGTGAATTTAAATCTTTTTCTATATTGAGTAATGCTGTTTTTACTGTATTTTCAAGGTCACCAACTTTTGCAAATACAGTTTCAAATGCTTGTGGAGTTATTAAGTTATTTTGTCTCCTGCTTCTTTTATATACATTACTTAATACTCTCATACAGCCTTCTATATGATACTGTTTTATTGCAGACATTCCAAAGAGTTGATTTGCGTAATTCATATCTTTTTTATAATAATCCATGCACGCCATTCCAGTCATTTCTTTATCTCTTGCTGCTCTACCTATTTCTTGTACATAGTCATTCAAATTTCCCGCTTCTGCATAATGATACACATTTTTTATGTCTTTAATATCTATTCCCATTCCAAAAGCCTTTGTTGCAAACATGAATTTTATTTTTCCACTTTTATAGTCTTTAGCAGATTTTCTTTTTAGTGGTTTATCTGTTTGTCCTGTATATAGTCCTACCTTTTCTTCTGTCTCATCAAGCATTTCGAAGCCATTTCTTCTATAATATGCATCCATTGCAGTTGAATTATATGGAAAATACACTAATGATTTTTCCTGTTTTTCATCCCATTCTTCTAATCTTTCTTTTAGATTTTCAGTTTTAGAAAGCATTGTTTCCGTTTTGTTCAAACTCTCATCATGTATTTTTATGTCAAAATCAATATCGTCTCTTTTTATTTCTCCTATATATGTTATTGGGTTTCTTAAAAATAAGCTTTGTGATATTTCTAGCACTCCATCATCTTTTCCGCCCATTACAGCTGTTGCAGTAAATGTACACACTGGAAATTTATATTTTCTAGATGTTAAATCAAGTCTACCTCCTTTATATCTAGCTCTTCTTAATCGTTCTATATATGTGCCTAAATACCAATAATCTGGTCTAAATCCTTGTCCCCATGTTGTTACAATGTGTGCCTCGTCTATTATTATTGCTGATATGTCTCTTGTCCCAATTATATTTTCTATAGAATATGACAATAAAGCTTCAGGGCTTAAATACAAAATATCTATTTCCCCTACATCTATCTTTTTTAGAATTTCTTGCTTATCGAAAGGATTTATATCTGAATTTATTCTTGCTGCTTTATGGTAGCCTCTCTCTTCTAAATTTTCTACCTGGTCATTCATTAGTTCTACCAATGGAGAAATTACAATAGTTAATGATCCAAATTTGTTTGCTGCATACACAGCAGGTATTTGAAACATTACAGACTTTCCAGCTCCAGTTGGAGCAGTTACAAAAATATCTCTATATACCGAATTCTTACCATCATTATCGTCTTTACTTATTTCTATTTGCTCCACTATTGCATCTATGATTTCTTTTTGCGTTATTTCTATTGTTTCATTGTTTTCATTAGGTGATTTATATATTTTTATAGGCTTAAATTTTTCGAAGTTAGGGATTCCTATTTCATTCCTTGCTATATCTATATATTCTTTTTCTCTTATTCTTCTTTTTTCACCATTTTCAAATTTAAATACTTCTATTCCATTACTTTGAAAATAACCTACTATACCGTTGAACATTTCTTTTGTAATGTCATCGTCTATATTTATAACAATTCCTATTTTTTTGTATTTTTTGCACTCAATTAGATTCTGTAAGTAAAGTTCTTTATTGTCACTTAGCTCAAAAACAAATTCGACATCATTTGCTAATATTAAATCATTCTTTTCTGCTTGGTATCTTTTCTTTACACTTATTTGATCCCTATCATCATATTCATAGTTATTATACTGAACATAATATTTTCCATTTATCTCATACACATATGAATATATCAGATCCATATTTTCATTTTCATAAGAATCATCATTCTGATTTTTCAATAATGATTCCATATATTCTTTGTCATAGTATTCCACAGGATATATATTGTAATATTTATTGTTATCATATACACATATTTTTATATTAAAAACTTTTGCTATTGCAGTCAATGCCTCATGGCATGCAGATAATTCTTCATATGTTATCCACAAGTCTTCGTTCATAAGTCTTGTATAATTTTGTGTAATTGCCGCCATAACTTCTTTTGAAACTTTATCTAAAGTCTTACTAATATTAATTTTATTTTCTATTTCAGTATTGACTAACCTTTTATCTTTCTCTCTTTCCAAGAACTCTTTTTCATATCCCTTATAAACAACTAACATATTATCCCCTTTCTTATTACATTAATTAATCCATTTTGTAGTTTTTTCTAGTCTAATTATATCATTTAATTTATTAGTTTGCATCAAAAATCTAAAAAAGCCTGTTTCACAGGAGAATATACTTTTTGAACCTCTTTGAGCATTATTTTTAATTCTACATCATTTATACTTATATAAAGACCTCCCCAGCAGTTGAAATCTAACAATAATTTATGATAATATTAACCTATAGTAAATTTTATAAATTAAATAACATCTAAAAGTTAGGAGTATAATCATGAATAACCTAAAATATTTAAATAAAATCGTAACCATAAAAATTGATAGGCCTATGGGTAGCAAGCATCCAAAGCACGGATTTATTTATCCAGTAAAT
>CAKOXG010000045.1 GCA_934130025.1 uncultured Clostridia bacterium | reverse complement strand
AGAAGTTTTGAGTTCTTCTTTAGAACTCTTCGCCTCTATATCTCATGGTATCAAATATAAAGTAGGGCGAGAACCAACGTTGCTGAAGGGGACGGTAGGATTGAAGACGCCACGGTGAGAAGCTGGATAGTCAGAGGCAACGACGCTATAGTAGCCTCCTCTGCCAGCTCTGTAGGTGGTGCTGTTCGCTTCTTGTGTCCATTCCCAGCAATTTCCAGCAAAGTCATATATATTATTTGCCTTCCAACTTTCACTCGAACCTGTTTTTTGCGGACTTCCATGTCCATCTGCAGTATTATCCTTATAATTTCCCCATGTACTTGAATTTGTTATACTATATCTAGGGTCAGAATTTGCTAACCAATTACATGTCGCATCCCACTGCAATCCCCATATCATTCTGGTTTTTACTTTTGAACCTACAGCTAATGTTTTACAATTTTTATATAATGTATACCAATTTACTCCATTTTCACATGTTTGAGTTGCTCCTGTCTTCTCTCCATTTGCTGTTAACTCATATCTTCCTATATAAAATCCTTTATACTTCTCTAAACTTGCTATCATTTCTTCATATTCTCTTACCATTGTCTCTGCCATATTTGCTAAACTACTAAATCCTGCTGTTTTTGCGCTAGCATCATCATCATAAGAAGTTATTATATCTGGCTCTCTATAACTTGTACTTCCAGGCCAAACTCTCGTTATCCCACTTATTATCTCTGAATTAGTATATTTTGTAGTTTTTACTCCTGTACTTCCAGAAAGTGTTTTTCCTTCTGCTACAGTTGTATATAAGCTACTTGGTGTTTCTACTGGCACCCATACCCATTGGTTTCCAATCAATTTTGTTTGTGGTATATTTCCATCTGTTACAGTTTTGTATTTTCCTGCATCTGCTTCTTCATCTGATATAACAAGTCCTTTTGCTTTTGTACCTCCAACATAATAATATCCATCTGGAATTGGCACTCCATCTACTTTTTCAATTCCTTTCTCCATTTCATCTATCCAGTCACCTATTTCTTCTAATTGTTTTTCATCATTTGTTTGTGCTTCTGCATATTGATTTTTTGCATCTTTTGCCTTACTTATTACTCCATTATTGTTTATCACTAAACTTATACTTACTCCTGCAAGTATTAGCAAAACAACTATCGTTACAACCAAAGCAATAAGCGTAATTCCTTTTTCTTGTTTATTTTTTATTTCTTTTTTCATCTTCCTTCTCTCCTCCTTTGTATTTCTGTTTTGTTGAAATAAAATTTTATTTAATTTTTATTTTTTTATTCAATGTTTTATTTAGCACATTTATCATTTTTATAAAATCATTTAATTTATTTTATTGTGCCTAGTTTTATTGTTTTTTATTCAACCTTTTTCTTTTCATGTATGTATATCTACTCTGTATATATACTCATATTCTTATTGCTTTTGTTGTACTTATTTTCTATATACTTTATAGATATAAATACACCACATTCATTCTACCATTACATTTTTTTATTTTCAACTGTTTTTTCAATTTATTTTTACTGTAGATTAGTCAATCATCTGTCACAAATTATTTTAAATGCTTTTTCAGTTTACAGTTTATTTTTTATTCTTCAAATTCTTTAGCTAGCTTACCAATTGCTTTTGTTTCTATTCTTGAAACATAACTTCTGGATATTCCCATCATTTTTGCAATTTGCCTTTGAGTTTTGGGTTTATCTCCATTAAGTCCAAATCTCAGCTCTATTATAACTTTTTCTCTATCTTTTAATACTTCTCTTATTTTTTTATACAGTTTTTTTACCTTGAATTTTAAGTCTACTTCATCCTCAATTGTCCTTTCATTGTTTTCTAGCACTTCTTTCAAAGTAACCGTATTATCATCCTTATCTTTTCCTATGGTATCTTCCAAATAAACTTCTGCCCCCAATTTTTTCGTACTTCTTAAATACATTAAAATTTCATTATCTATACATCTAGAAACATAAGTAGAAAGCCTTGCTCCTTTGCTTATATCAAAGCTTTTTATTCCTTTTATCAATCCTATTGTTCCTATTGATATTAAATCCTCCTGTTCAATATTGGTCGAAGTATATTTCTTTGCAACATGCGCAACCAATCTTAAGTTTCTTTCTATCAAAATATTTCTTGCCTCTTCATCTCCCGTTGCAAATTTTTGAAGATATATTTTTTCCTCTTCCACAGAAAGTGGCTCTGGAAATAGACTATTATTTGAAATATATCCAACCACAAATACTGCGGTTTGCAAAAATGTTAAAAATCCTGCTATTGAAATGCCTAACATATGTGCACCTCCAATTTCACTATACCAACAGTATATGTTGTTTAGTTTATGTCCGTGCATGGCCTAAAATTTTTTGTTCTAATTTTACAATTACGTTTCATATATTGTATTAAATTTATTATTTTATACATTATGCTATCTCAACATTTAATTTTTGTTACACAAATAGGGTTAATGCAGTATTGAATCATCATGGCAATTTGCTTGGATTCCCTATAATGATTTTTTCAAAATTGGAGTAATATAAATGAAAAAGTTTTTTTATAATTTTCTTATTGGCATTCTTATAGGATTTGGTGCAATTTTACCAGGCGTTAGCAGTGGCGTTTTTTGCGTTATATTTGGAATTTATGAAAGCTTAATTTACAGCATTTCAACCTTTTTTAAGGATATAAAAAGAAATCTTACTTTTCTTTTTCCTCTTGGGCTTGGAGCATTTGTAGGAATTATATTCTTCGGAAATATTATAAAATATTTTTTTCTTTCTTATAACACATATTCATGCTATGCCTTTATTGGCTTAATTTTAGGAACAATTCCAGCACTTTACAAACAAGCTTGTATTAATCAGCCTAAATTTATAGAAATAAAAAAAATAATCCCAATATTTCTATCATTTATGTTTGGAATTATTTTAATTATTATTGAAAAATATTTTAATTTGAATTTATTGGTGTCTTCTCTTGCAACAGATACATGGTATCTTATTTTCACAGGTTTTATTATGTCTGTTGGAATTGTAGTTCCTGGTATTAGCAACACTGTTATTCTAATGTGTCTAGGAGTTTATACACAATATATTACCGCGATTGCAGAAATTAACCTATACATTCTAGTTCCACTTGGAGTTGGACTTTTCTTAGGATGTATTCTTTGGATAAAAATCATAAAATACTTATTTGAAAAGCATCATCAAGTAACTTCTTTTTGCATTATAGGTTTTACCCTTGGCTCTATATTTGTACTATTTCCTGGGTTTGTTTCAGGAATTCCTGGGGTAGCCTGTACAATGCTATTTTTCTTAAGTCTTGTATTATCTTACAAACTTGCAAACCTAGAGTTGCAAAATTAAAGCAATCAAATTTCTACTCTATATCTTAACCTCTAAGAATTGTTTTAATTTTTTTAACTCTAAAATATATTTATTTCTTATATTATCATATATTATTCTTGATTTCTTCTCATCATACAAATAAGACAAGCTGTTTCTATCTAACATCATTTGAATCCAGATTTCCCCATTATCAATAACTTTGCTTGCATAAGCTTGTTGAATTATTCCTCTTGGGCTCGCAATATCATTAACAATTCCATTATATTCTAAATAATCTTTCATTGTTTTCCAAGCAAGTTCAAATGTAAACTCATATCTTTGTATTGTACCATCGATAACAATTTCACTTGGTACTTCCTGAGTAGCTTCTTCCAATCTTTTAAGTGCATTAGAAAAATTTTGAAATCTTTCATTTAATCTTTTCATAATCTAACTCCTTTTAGTTAAATTTCTCTTTTATCTTTATATATATTTTTTATAAATTCTTCATTTTTTACATCTTGTATAAAAATCAAGTCTATTTTATGATGGGTCATTATTTTATCTACATCATCCATTATTTTATATCTCTTTTTTTGGTCAATCTCTTCAGTTATGCAAAGGTCTATATCTGAATATTCTTTGTAATCTCCTCTTGCTCTCGAACCAAAAATATATATTTTTATATTATTGTTTTTTTCTATAATCTTTAGTGTTTCTATAATCTCTTTTGATAGCCCATACATTTGTTGATTCCTCCTAAAATATTTTATATTAATTTCATTTTATTGTAAATATTTTTTTCTTCTTAGAATCCAACCTTTTTTTACTTCAAATGGAATTTCTAATATTACTGTTTGACCTTGTTTTCCTGGATTTACAGTGTTTATTTCTTCTGTTGTTTCACTATCATACAATTTTTCTATTTTAAATATTTGTGGTTGAATTTCGTTTGGAATTATTAATTCTAGTATATCTCCAACACTTAATTTGTTTTTTATTTCTATTAATACTTTTGAATTAGCTTTCTTTTCTTCAAGAATTTTTCCACCAAATTCATAGTCAGGATTATATTGTTTTCCTTCATATTCTTGGAAATCCCTATTGTTTCTATCATTAAAATAGAAAGTTGTAAGCCCTCTTGTTTTTACTTTTTCAAGTTCTTTTAAATATTTTGTATAGTCATATCCTTCTGGATTTGCCATGTAATCATCAATTGCATTTCTATATACATTTACAACAGAAGCTAAATAATATTCTGTTTTAAGTCTTCCTTCAATCTTTAAGCTATCAACGCCCATCTCAACTATCTGTGGAATTTCTTTTATTAAACATAAATCTTTTGATGATAATATGTACGTTCCATTCTCGTCAGTCTCAACTGGCATTAAATTTCCTGGCTTATTTTTTTCTTCTAAATACATATTATATGCCCATCTGCAGCTTTGAGAACAATCTCCTAAATTTGCTGACCTGCAAGATAAATATTCGCTTAAGAAGCATCTTCCAGAATACGCCCAACATAATGCACCATGTATAAACATTTCCACTTCTAAATCTTCTGGTTTGTTTTTCATTATTTCTTGAATCTGGTCTTTGCTAGTTTCCCTACCTAAAATTACTCTTTTAGCACCATTATCATACCAAAACTTAGCAGCATGGTAACTTACAACATTAGCCTGTGTGCTAACATGTATTTCTATGTTTGGAGCAATCTCTCTAATTTTTTGAATAACTCCACCATCTGATGCAATTATTGCATCAACATGAACATCATCAAGCATTTTTACTTGTTTTTCAATTTCCTCATAATTAGTATCCCAAGCGTAAATATTAAGTGCTGCATACACTTTTTTTCCTATGCTATGAGCATATTTTATTGTTTTTTCCAAATCATTATCATCAACTTCTGCTCTACTTCTTAATGAAAGTGAAGCAGTTCCACAATATACAGCATCAGCTCCATACATAAATGCAACTTTAGCTTTCTCAAAAGACCCTGCTGGGGCTAATAATTCTGGTTTTTTCATTTCACAATCTCCTATCATTTATTTCTTTATTCTATCATTCTTGTGCTGTAACTATTTTTCAATTTTTTTCTTCGTAATTGCTAATCCATCCCCAACCTCAAGTATTTCAGTTTCAAGTTCTGGATTTTCTGTTGTTTCTTTTATATATTGTCTTAAATGAGTAACAGCCGTACGTTGTTTGTGCTTATTGTAATCACTCATTACATAACCTTTATACAAAATATTATCTGCAAAAATTATACCATCATCTTTTAACATTCTCAATGCTTGCTCCAAGAAAAATGGATACTTGCCTTTTGCTGCATCTATAAAAACAACATCATATTTATCATTCATTGTTGGAAGAATTTCAACAGCATCTCCTTCAAAAATGTTTATTTTATCTTCAACTCCAACCTTTTTTATGTTTTCTTTAGCCTCTGCAATTCTTTCTTCATCTCTTTCAATAGTATCAATCTTTCCACCATCTCTTAAATATTCAGAAAAACACATTGCAGAATATCCAACAGCTGTACCAATTTCAAGTA
>CAKOXG010000044.1 GCA_934130025.1 uncultured Clostridia bacterium | reverse complement strand
TTTATTAAATCACAATTGTGTAATGCATTTTGTGCAAAATAATCTGCATCGTGGAAATGAATTATTCCTTCGTCATGTGCTTTTACTATGTCTTCTGGTAGTAAAAATCTTCTTGTTATATCTGTACTTGTTATTCCAGCTAAATAGTCTCTTTGTGTTGTTACTATTTTTGCATTCTTATTTGAGTTTTCTGTGTTCCAGTATTCACTTTCTCCATCTATTAATTCTTTTATTGATTGGTCTGTTGTGTTTGCTTTTCTTACTAATTCTCTTGTGTAACGATATGTTATGTATTGCTTTGCTAGTTCGTATCTTCCTATTTCCATCAATTTTTGTTCTATTATGTCTTGGATGTCTTCTACTAATATTCTTCTTTTGTTTAGTTCTTCTATATATTTTATTATTTCTTCAATTTCTTCATTGGTCGCTTTTTCTTTTCTACCAACGTCGTTATTAGCCTTTTTTATTGCATTTTTGATTTTTTCTGGGTTGTATTCTACAATTGTTCCATCTCTTTTTATTATCTTCATTTTTCATTTCCTCCTCTTTGTGATGGAATGAATTATAACACTAAAAGAAAAATAAACTGTTGCAATTGCAACAATTTTATAGGTAAATTTTTATAATTATTTTGCCTGTAAGGTTAAAAGTATTGTTACATTTATATTACAAAAATATTACAAATTTTATCTTTCTTAATAAAAAATTTAAGTTTTATTCATTTTTTCTTAAAGCCTTAATTTTCCTTTATTAGTATAATATATCTAAATAAAAAAGAAAAGAGGATTATAGATGAAAAAACGTAAAAGATTAAATGTAAAAAAAACATTATTAATTATACTAATACTATTTGGAATTATTTATTTTAAAAATTTTTATAAAAATAATAATTTTATAGTAGAAAAAGGCTCAAATAATTATGATGTAATAAAAATTGATAAAAATGAAAATTATAAGGGAATTGGTCAAAAAACAGTTGATGGAAAAGATGGGTATTTTACTACTTTTACAACTGTTGATGTAAATCAAAAAACATATAAAGAGTATAAACAAAATGGCTCATCTTCTTGGGCTAATCATAAATATTGGGGTGGCACAATGGAAGAAAATGGTTGTGGCATAACTGCTATTTCAATTATTCTTAGTGGTTATAATAAAAATTATTCTCCTGAAAAACTAAGAAAAAAATATTATCCTGTTCTTAATAATGATAAAATTTCTAAAGAATTGTCTAATACTTTCGGAATTAAAAATACTGATTTTTATTATGATAGTTCTCATCTTTCTAAAGATGCTTTTGTAAAACATTTGAAAACTAATAGACCTATTTTGATTTGTGTTTGGAATAAACCTAATAATAACCGTTGGACAAGCGCTTCTCATTATATGGCTTTACTTGCTACTGATGAAGATTTGGTTTATGTTTCTAATCCAAATGGTCTTGAAAATTCTAGTAAAAGTTCTGGTTGGTATAGTTTTGATGAGGTTTTGCCTTGGGTTGCTAAAGCTTTATTTGTTGAAAATAATTAATTTCAGGGTATCAGTATAAGTCTGATACCCTGGCCCCGTTTTTTTGTTGATGAGTTACAAAAAAATCTTTTACACTTCTAAATATCTTTCAAAGAGTTCTTTAAGTGGTATACAAGGCATACTAGCATTGCATTTTACCACATTTGTGTCTCCAAGAATAATTTTGCTTGTTGCCTCAAGACCCAGATGTACTCCAAGTCTCGCTCTGTCTTCGTCCGAATCTTCCATTCTGTACATATAAATTACAGCCTCTTCACAAAAAGCTCTAATTCTTGGAGATAACTTAACTGCTTCTGTATAAACGTATTCATCTTTGCTATTATAGTATACATTTGCATAATCAACTCCAATAAGTTTTGAAATCTTATACAATGCATCTAATCCATCCCACAATTGCAGGATTGTTTCTTCACTTGTATCTTTATTTTTTCTTTCAATAGAATTATAAAGTACCTGCATTCGCATAGGATTTTCTGGAAACTTGCATACATATTGGTCTTTTTTCAAATATCTGCTTACAAATGATGCTAAAGATAAACATTTCATGTCATCCTTGCTATCCATAAAGATATCTGTGTCGCCCAAAATAGTCTCAATTGAAATTTCCAAACCAAATTTCTGGCGAAGCAAACGAACACGTGTGTCATCATCAATTTGATACTCTCCTGCTCTAAGATTGCTCTTGCCAAGACGATACATTATAATTGCACCAAACATTGTAAATGCAAGCAATCTTTTTGGAATGTTATGCCCTGTAAATGTAGTCTTCGGTAAGTTACCTAACCATATTGTTGTGTTTTCTAATCCTACCGCCATAATGCTTTCATACAAATTCTCAATTTCTGACCACATTGATAAAATATCAATGTTTCCGTCTTCTTTTACAATCAATTTGTATAAATTTTTCACTGGTACTTCTTTATAGTGCTTTTCTAACTCTTTTCCTCCAATATATTCCTCAATCAGCTCCTGAATTGATTTTTCAGAGACTTTTATTGTCTTCTCTTTAAATCTGTATCCAACAGTTGATTCGAAAAATATTCCAAAATGTTCTTCGAGTCTGCTTATACTTGTTGTAGAGTCTCTCATGTGCATAAAATTAAGCACAATAAAAGCGGCCAAAGCTCTTACTCTTTTAGAGCTTTCAGTTAATTTTTCCTCATATTCCATAAGGTCTCTCCTGTAAGTTACAGTTACATTTTCCTTTCCTACAAGTTTCACAGCCTTATACAGCTCTTTTGCTTCTTTAATAACCTCCCAAATATCTACATCATTCCGATATTCGACTGCTACTTTTTTTATTTCATCAATTGCTACCTTCATTACTCTTCTCCTTATCTTTATAGTTAAAACGGGACACTGCATACAATATTATTGTTGCAATGCCTCTATTATATCACTTTATGTCAATTTAATCAATTATTTTTGAAAATTCTTTAAACATTCTTTTATATCTTCCCTATGAACCATACTCAAAATCTCATCTGCTAATATCTTACATTCCGTATAATTCAGACTTCTAACTAATTTTCTGCTCTCCAAAATCTTATTAGCATTCATAGAGAAATCATCTAATCCCATACCAACAAGTAAAGGAATATATAAACTATCACTTGCTGCTTCGCCACACATGCCACATATAATGCCATTATTATGGGCTGCATCAATTACATATTTAATAAGTCTAATAACTGCCGGATGAAAATGCGTATAAAGACTAGCCACTTTTTCATTTCCTCTTTCAACTGCTAAAGTGTATTGAATTAAATCATTAGTACCAATACTAAAGAAATCACATTCTTTTGCAAGTTCGTCTGCCATAATTGCTGCTGATGGAATTTCTATCATTATGCCTATCTCAATATCATTATTAAAAGGAATATTTTTTCCTTTAAGCTCATTTTTAACATCTTCTACAACTTTTTTGGCGTCAACCAATTCCTTTACAGATGCAATCATTGGAAACATTATAGCTAAATTTCCAAAATTGCTTGCTCGTAAAATTGCTCGTAATTGAACCTTAAATAATGCAATATTGTCTAGATAAATCCTTATTGCTCTATATCCTAAAAATGGATTTTCCTCTTGTGGAAGTTTCATATATTTTAAATTCTTATCTCCTCCAATGTCCAAAGTTCTTATTACAATCTTTTTATTTGGCATACTTTCTGCAACTTTTTTGTAAGCTTCAAATTGCTCATTTTCTGTTGGGAAGTCATCAGAATTCATATATAAAAACTCACTTCTAAAAAGACCCACTCCCTCTGCTGTATTTTCTATTACAATATTTATATCATTTACATCTCCAATATTTGCCATAAGTTCTACTTCGTGTCCATCTTTTGTTATTGATGACTTGTTTTTGTATTCTTCTAGCTCCTTTTTTATATCAGCAGATTTTTCTTTTATTTTTCTAAGGTTTGTTTCTTCCTCTTCAGATGGATTTATAAATATTTCTCCAGTTTTGCCATTTATAGCTATTACATCTTCTTCTTTTACTAAATTAGTTGCATTTTTAATGCCTACAATTGCTGGAATTCTGTGCGTTCTTGCCATAATAGCTGTATGAGAATTTTCACCACCAATTTCTGTTATAATTCCCTCTATATTTTTTAAGTCTAATTTTGCAGTATTAGAAGTCGAAAGCTCTTTTGCGACTAAAATTGTATTTATTGGCAAATTTGATAAATTTATTTCTTTTAGATTTAAAATTTTAGATAAGACTTTTCTTTTCATATCAGCAATATCACGGCTTCTAGCTGCCATATACGGGTCATCCATTTGTTCAAACATCTGAATGATTTTATTAAAACCAACATCTGCTCCATATGCTGCATTACATTTTTCTTGTTCAATAATTCTAATTGTTTCTTGAACTAAAGTGTCATCTTGCAAAATCATAAGATATGCTTCTATTATATCTTTTTCTGTGCCATCTAATTTTTTTATAAGTTCTTTCGTTTCAGTTTTTACGCTTTGAAGTGCTTCAAAAAAAATCTTTTTTTCTTGTTCTATATTGTCTGTTCTTATTTTTTCCGTTTTAATGTCTTCATTGTTTAATATGATGGCTTTTCCTATTCCGATTCCATCAGAAATTCCCATTCCTTTTAGCATATTTTTAAGCTCCTTTATTTATCTATTTGATTTTTAATTGTAGTCTTTAAGGCTTCTAAAGCCTCATTTTCGTCCTCTCCATCACATATTATCTCCATTTCAGTTTTTGTTTTTATCCCTGCTGCCATAATCATAAGTGGTGATTTAGCATTTACTGTTTTTTCATTTACAATAAATTTTATATCACTTTTATATTTCATAGCCTCTTTTGAAATTTCTGTTGCCGGTCTTGCATGAAGACCTGTTTCATTTTCTATTATGATTGTATCTTTTATCAAAATATTCAACTCCTTACCTTTTAGTTTATTCCCACACATTTTTCTTAAGAGCTGCCATAATTGCCATAGCAACTATTGAACCCACAATTATCGAAACCAAATACCATCCCCAATTTCCAATAAGTGGAAGTACAAATATTCCACCATGAGGAGCCATTAAAGTACAATTAAATGCCATAGACATTGCTCCAGATACCGCAGAGCCTACAACACACGATGGTAAAACTCTAAGTGGGTCAGCAGATGCAAATGGTATTGCTCCCTCAGAAATAAAAGATAAGCCCATAACATAATTTAAAAGTCCAGCTTGTCTTTCTTTTTTAGGAAGTTTTTTAGGGAAAAATGTTGCAATTAATGCAATAGCAAGTGGTGCAATCATTCCTCCTATCATAACAGCTGCCATTATTTCGTAGTGCCCTTCTGCAAGCATTCCTGTACCAAATGTATATGCCGCTTTATTTACAGGTCCACCTAAGTCAACAGACATCATGCCTGCTAGTATTGCTCCTAAAATAACTTTGTTTACTCCACTTAAAGAGAATAAGAAGTTATTTAATCCTGTATTTATTGCTGCAACAAATGGATTTATTAGTAGCATAATAATTCCAATTAAAAGCACACCTGCAACTGGATAAATTAAAATTGTTCTAATTCCCTCTAAGCTTTTAGGCATAAAACTAAATACTTTCTTTAAAAGTAAAATTATATATCCACCTATAAAACCTGCAAGTAATGCTCCTAAAAATCCAGAACTTACTAAAACTTCCTCTGGATTACTAAGTGAGGTAAATGTTGTTCCAGCTTTAGCAATTGCTCCACCAACAAAACCTACAACTAGTCCTGGTCTGTCTCCTATGCTCATAGCAATATAACCAGATAAAATTAATAGCATAAAATCAAATGCCATACCACCAATTGTTTTGAAAAATGCTGCAATTGGCGTGTTCATACCAAAATTTGCTGGGTTTATAGAGTAGTCATCTAATAAGAATGCAATAGCAATTAAAATACCTCCACCAACAACAAATGGTAGCATATGTGTAACACCACTCATTAGATGTTTGTAAATATTTTTTCCGCCTTTATTCGAATTAGTATTTTCGCCATTTCCATCATCATCTCTAGAGCCTGTACTATGATAAATAGGTATATCTTCATTTAAAGCTTTTTCTATCAATTCTTTTGGTCTACGAATTCCATCTGTAACACCTGTTCTTAAAATTTTTTTGCCATCAAATCTAGATAAATCTACATTTACATCTGC
>CAKOXG010000043.1 GCA_934130025.1 uncultured Clostridia bacterium | reverse complement strand
CTGCGTGGTACGTTCTTATATTAACATCTTATTCGACATTTGTCAACACTTTTTTTAAACTTTTTTTATTATTTTTTTACTGTAATTTTCTTCCAGCTCTGTAACTGTTTATATTTCAACCAAAATCAAATCTTCGCCTATACATTTTATTTTTTCCCATTCTATTATTATATCATTATTAGATGAAAAAAAGTTTAATATTTTGTTTGTTCCACCTGGCACTATTATAGAAGTTATCTTTCCAGTTTCTAAATCTGCGCATACATCTTGCACATATCCGAAGTCTTCTTCCATCTGTTATATTAATAACTTCTTTCCTTCTAAAATCCATTCCATTATTTTGCATATATATGTACTCCTTCAAAATATTATATTCTGAAGGATAGAAAATGTTACATTAGTTATATAGTCTTTTTATATGACCTATTGCACTTTTTTCTAATCTTGAAACCTGAGCCTGTGATATTCCAATTTCATCTGCAACTTCCATTTGAGTTCTTCCATCAAAAAATCTTCTTATTATAATATCTCTTTCTTTTTCATTTAATTTTTTCATTGCCTGTAAAATTGTTATATTTTCTGTCCACATTTCATCTGTATTTTTCTTATCACTTACCTGATCCATAATATAGAGATTTTCTGTTCCATCATTATAAACTGGTTCCTGAAGCGATACTGGATCTTGAATTGCATCTAAACTAAATGCTATGTCTTCTTTTTTTACATTTAATTCTTTTGCAATTTCTTCTATTGTTGGCTCTCTTGAGTGTTCTTTGTTATATTTTTCTTTATATTGAATAACTTTATATGCTAAGTCTCTTGTTGACCTACTTACTCTTATGCTGTTATTATCTCTTAAATATCTTTTTACTTCGCCGAATTATCATCGGTACTGCATAAGTCGAAAACTGAACTCCTTGGGTTATGTCAAAATTGTCTATTGCTTTTATTAGTCCTACACATCCAACTTGAAATAAATCGTCTGCCGATTCCCCTCTTCCTCTAAATCTTTGTATTACTGATAAAACTAATCTTAGATTTCCATTTATAAAGTTTTTCCTTGCTTCTTCGTCTCCATTTTTTATTTCTTTTATTAATTCTTCTTTTTCGCTTGCTGTTAATACAGGTAACTTAGAGGTATTTACCCCGCTAATTTCTACCTTATTAATCACCTTTTCCTCCTTTTTAAAAATAATATTCTTTTGTTATTATTTCCAAAAAGGATTTTTTATATACTTTTTATTTAAAAAGTGCGAGACCCCCAAATTTAAGTCTCACACTTCTTTTAATTTTATTGTAACTTTTCTCCACATTCATTACAGAATTTACTTGTTATTTCATTTACTGTTCCGCATTTTGGACAAACTTTATTTGTTTCATGTTTTTTCCCGCAATTGCTACAGAATTTTCCTGTATTTTTAGTTCCACATTCACATACCCATTCACTTGATGTGTTTAAAGTTTCTTCTGTTGTTGTTACAGAATTTACCTGTGGTGCTGTATTTTGTGGTTGTTGGTTTACTGCTGTTTGATTTTGCGCATTTTGCCATGGTCCACTAGCTGCTCCTCCAGTAATTCCATTGCTTGCCATGTTCATCATTCCAATTCCCATAAATCCATTCATTGCACCATTACTATTTTTAGCTGCATCTTGTACTGCATTTGCATATGCTCCAGTAAGTGCGCCTTGTTGCATAAATTGATTGCTACTAAGTTCGTATTGGTCTATTTTCTTTTCTGAATCTTCATCTAATGTTACTGATTCTACAACAAATCCTACTAAACAGATTCCTCTTCTACGTATTGGCTCATCAAATACTTTTTCATCAAGTATTTGTTTAATTTCGTCAGTTTGACTTGGTAATTCTAAAACTGGTACTTTGTGTACAGAGTTTCCTAATTCATTTAGCACATTTTGGAATGCTCCTATTACTTCTGACCTTATTTGTTCTGTTAAATCACTTTTTCTATAGATGTTTGACACTCCTGCTATTTCGTTCATAAATACTGCTGGGTTTTCTATTTTAAACGTATATTTTCCGAAACATTTTACTTCAACTCTTAGAGGGGTTACAGTTCCTGTCATTTGATTTGGAATTGGATGTGACCAATCTTGAAATGGAACTGGTGCTGGTGTTCCAAACTTATTGTCTATTATTTCTTTGATATTGAAAAAATATACTGCTTGTTCTTTTGCAGTTGCTCCATTATATGTAAATCTTTGCCACATTTCTTTGAAAACTCCTCCAAAGTCTCCCGCAAAGAATGATGGTGTTGATGATGTGTCAAATGTATATGCTCCTTCTTCTGCTGTTGCATCAATTACTTTACCATTATCATATAATATAGCACATTGACCAGGTGCAACAATTATTGTGCTTCCATTTGATATTACTCCTGTTGGAGTTGTTTTTTTAACCATTAAAACATCATTTGTCATTTCTTCGCATCTTATTGCTTCCTTCCATTGATCTTTTAATGTTGAGCCTATAGCTCCTATTGTTGCTTTTATTAATCCCATTGTGTATTTTCCTCCTTATATTATTCTTCTTTATATTCTGACATCTTCCATAGTTTTAAATTGATTGGCTCTAACCTAGAACCACAATATTCACATATACCAGATTTTGTTGTTGGTGCCCCACAATTAGGACAGTGTGAAGATATTAATTTTGCCTTTTCTCTTATTTTTGTTTCATCATAGATGTATATAAATTTGCTTGTATATCTGGTTTGCTTTTTTATATCAGAAAAACTTTTTCCGTCTATTAGTTTTTCTCTTTCGTTTCCATCTACAATGTAATAGTATTCTAGTGATGAAACAATTGTAATTGTTGCAACTCCATTGTTCCTTTGATAATCTTTTATGCTATGTCTATGGAATTTTATGTCATCATATTTGATATTGGCATCGACTTGTTTTGAATAGTCGACCTTTTCCTTTAATTTATCAAAAAGCAATACCATATCACTATCATTTTTGATACTATCAATTGATTTTGTATCTAGGCATTCAAATACTTTCAATAGATTTTTTTCTGTTTGATTATATAATAAATTTTTATTAAAATCTGGAAAGTCTCGTAGTATAACAGGTTCTAGCATTGTAGTCATACCGCTTACGTCCTTTGTTCTTATGTACTCACTTCTTTCATATGAAGAATTGTTTTTCATAGCATTTTTTAATGATTTGAGCCCTGCCTTTCCTACTGTTTTTCTTATACCAATATAAATTGCTGTAAAAATTATAAGTATTACTATTATTATCCCTAGTATCGCTCCTACTAGTCCTTGTAGAAAAATCATGTCTATACTCCTTCTAAATTAGCTAGTACCCAATCGTGTTCTCCTGTTGTTATAACACTTCCGCAGTATTCACATTGACCTGCTGATGTAATTTGCGTAGGTGCCCCACAATTTGGACAATTTGTCGTACTTTTATTGCTTGTTCCTTGCTTTGTTTTTACTCCTGCTTTTCTTATGAAGGTTAATCTATATGTCATATATTGGTCAATATTTGGATTTCCTTCTAATACTTTTTTGCTTTGGTCATCTATTATATAGTCCCTCATAACAGCTTTTAATGTTACTTTTAATGTTTCTTTGTCACCATCTTGTTTGAAGCTATATAATGTTGCATTTGTTACATTTATTCTTTCTACAATATTGGTTCTTCCTTTGTCTATAAATTCTTGTAGCTGTGAATTGTGTTGCTCAAATAGTTCATTTGATTCAAACGGTCTTATAATTTTCCAGTCTTTTTTTGTCCACGCATTTTGTAATTTGATAAATACTTCTTTGGTCCATGATAAGAAATTGTCTTCTGAGAACATTGGGTCAACTTGTCTTATTTGTTCTGCAACTGCTTTTGTGTTGTCATCTAGATTTAACATATTTGTTGCCATTTTTGTTATTCCCTCTACATTGTTCAAGTCATTTATGTTTCCTCCGTGTTTTTTTATGTATATTGAAATTGCTATTATGATGACAAATATTATTAGTCCTCCTAATGATATACTTCCTGATGAACTATCAGAATCCCAATCACTCGAGCTGTAACTTCCAGAAGATGATGAAGATGATGAAGAAGATGATGATGTCGAACTATCATATCTCTGTATTCCTCCAACATCTGCATGTACTTGCGTTCCCATCACTATATTTATAAATATAGTTAAAGCAATTGTGATTTTTAATATTTTTGAATAGATATTTTTCATTTTTTCACCCCCTTTGTCTTTTGTTTTATTCTGAATGTGTTGAAAACTTTTGTCGTTTTTTGTCACAATTTCATAATATCTGAATTATACTTAAAAGTCAATAATATTTAAAAATTTTGTTGTGGTATTATTTGTAATGTTTTTTGATATTTGTATTGATATTTAATAATATATGTTTTATAATTCTTTGTATGAAAAAATTAGTTGTAGATAAAAAATATAATAATAAAAAGTTAGATAAATTTTTAAAGGATAACATTCACGGCCTTTCAAATAATTTGTTTTATAAAACCTTAAGAAAAAAAGATATCAAAATAAATGGTAAAAGGGTTTCTGAAAATGTTACTGTTTTTGAAAAAGATGAGATTTTGGTTTATATTCCAGATAATTTATTAGAAAGTAATTTAAGTTTAAATATTATATATGAAGATAATAATATTTTATTAATTAATAAGCCTTCAAATATAGAAGTTACAGGAATCCATAGTTTAACAGAAGTTGTCCACAAATTATACTCTTCTTGTGAATTCAAACCTATGCCTTGTCATAGATTAGATAGAAATACTTCTGGCTTAATTTTGTTTGCAAAAAATGAACTTGCTTTAAATATTTTGTTAGAAAAATTTAAGCATCATGAAATAGAAAAACATTATCTTGCTCTTGTGTATGGTGTTCCTAAAAAGAAAAATGAGAAATTGATTTCTTATCTTTTTAAAGATAGTTCTAAATCTTTGGTTTATATTTCTGATGTTCCCAAAAAAGGGTATCAAAAAATTATCACTTCTTATTCTTTAATAGAAAGTTTTGATAATAATTCTTCTCTTTTAGATGTAGAAATTGAAACTGGTAGGACACATCAAATACGTGCACATTTGGCACATATTGGTTTACCTATTATTGGTGATGGTAAATATGGGATTAACGAAATCAATAAAAAATTTAAAGTTAAAGCTCAAAAACTTGTCAGTTATAAATTAATTTTTAGGTTTGAACATGATAGTAAAATTTTAGAATATTTAAACAGAAAAAGCTTTGAGTTAAAAAATAAAAACATATAAAATAAAAACAAGGTAAATTTGAAATTAAATCAAATATTACCTTTTTTCTTTAATTTACTGTCGTACTTGTAGCCCCAGTTCCAATAACCGCTTCTTGAAGCGCTCTCCAAGTATTGCATCCAACAATTCCATCAACAGATAAACCAGCTTTTCTCTGATAACTTCTTACAGCTTCCTGAGTTTTAGCTCCAAATATTCCATCTAAACCACCAGTTGAAAATCCTAAAGTATTTAAATCATCTTGTGCAATAAGAACATAATTACTTATACTTCCTCTTTTTATTAAAGGAAATCCTCCACTGCTGCATGCTGGAGTTCCAAACCTTTTATCCCAATGCACCCAAGTTGGAGTGAAACTAATTGGTTCTACATAGCTCCAAACTCCCGATGAATTTGCACTATTCCATAATGCTCTTCTTCTAGTAGCTGATAAAGTTTGCCCTACATCAAATGCTACTCCTGCATAATGTTGGCTTTGTGTTCCATGTCCTCCCTCATATGGTCTTTTAAACGCAAAACCAACAGGTATTGGCCCTCCCCATATGTATCTTTGACTGTTCCAACTTTGCATCGTCCTTTTTGTAGTCCATAAAATATTTGATTTACTCGAACCTCTAAATTCTTTCACTGTTAATGTTCTATTTGTGTTGTATGGCATTGCAGAAGTTTCAGACCTTGTGTAGGTTTCCATTCTATTTGTATCATTATTAAAAACTATTATTTTTGCCATCTTTTCACCTCATAATTTTTTTATATATTATGAAGTTTATTTTTTGGATGTTACTTTTATCTTATAAAATTAGTCTTATTTCCACTTTCATATTTAGGCTTTTTAATTCCAACATCATTTCCAGCTTTTATACACTTAAGCATATATGCCATATTCATTCCAAGATTTCTCATAGTCTGTAA
>CAKOXG010000042.1 GCA_934130025.1 uncultured Clostridia bacterium | reverse complement strand
TCGCTATAGGGCTCGAACCTATGACCCCCTGCTTGTAAGGCAGATGCTCTCCCAGCTGAGCTAAGCGACCATTTCTTTCGACTTCCTTAGTATACTAAAATTTATTTGTTTTGTCAATACTTATTTTAATTTTTTTTGTTTTTTTTGCATTTTTTTGTTTAGCATTCTTTGGAAGCCTTGATTTTCCTAGCTTTGTGTCATTTTTTATTTTACATTTTTATGTTTTTCATTTTATACTTTTATATTTTTTATTCATTAGCCTATTTGTGTTTTTATTGTTCAAAAGTACCTGCAAAAAAGTAGGATAAATTTTCTGTTAAAAATATGATATTTGCAGTTAAAAATCTGATATTTGCTTGACTTACTCTTTCGGTAATGTTATTCTTATTGTGTATGAAATATTATTTTAAGGAGGATTTTTTATGTTAAAAAACAAAACAAAAAAAGTTATTGCATTAGTAACTTTATTACTTATTTTAATTGTTCCAACGGTTTCTAATGCTTTTTCTTTTACTCAAGCATCTTCGTCATCAAGTTATATGACGTCTATTCTTAACAAAAGATATACTGGAATTAATCAGTATAAGAGTTTTTTACAGGATTTGTTTCTTTTCAACAAGGGAATTAATACATCTTCTGATGTAAATACTGTAAAAATACAAATATTAGATAAAATTGCAAAATTGCAATCTAAGTATAATGATTCTGCTGCAATTTCTAATATTTCAAGTAAAATTGCCAATACGGTAATTAATGATTCTTCATCAAGTTCTTCTACCTTGATTTCAAGCATCACTACTCTTATTTCTTCATTGTCTAACAGGCTTAACATATCAATAGAAAGTTTAACTCCGAATGTGGTAGTTGACGATATGTATGCTACAACTGCAGGAAAACTTTGTGGAGATAAATATAATGTTCAATTATCTGGTAAGATTTATTATGCTAATACCGATAGTAACGGAAAGCCTACATCTAATAAATGGGTTGTTTTGGTTCATGGTTTTCAAATGAATGGACAAGCAATGGCTGACGCTGTTGGGCAAATGTATCTAGACCAAGGTATTAATGTTTTAGCACCGGATTTGAGAGGTTTTGGAAATAGCAAGGGCAGCGTTGGAATGGGTTACTTAGAAAGCTTAGACATTTGGGATTGGCTAACTTATTTAAATAACCAATATTCAACAAAGTGTAATGAAGTATTTGTTCATGGCGTTTCTCTAGGTGGTGCCACAACAGTGTTCTTATCTGGATTAGAAGTTGATGGAAAAACATTATCTGATAAACACGTTATTGGTTTAATAGAAGATTGCGGTTACACTTCTATGACTGGTATAGTTTCTGACATGTTAGACCAATATTCTGATAATGCATTAGTTGAAAAAATCTTGGGCATATTTGGAAAAGCTAGTTTAAAGGATGTTGTTGATGAAGCAACTATAAAGAAACTTATAATGGAAAAAGTCGATGTAGGCTTGACTGCTAAAAATTATGATACCTTGTCAAATAACCTAAATAGTTTAGCTAAGTGTACACTTCCTTTAATGATTGTTCATGGAACTAAAGATACTACTGTTCCATACAAAAATAGTACCGAAATATACAATGCTGCAATGCAAAACTCTAATATCCCTTATGTACAAAGATTTTCTGCAGAAGGTGAAAATCACGCATTTATAGTATTGGGATCTCAAGAAAAAGCTTATACATCTTATGTTAAAAACTTTATTGTTCAATCTGAGCAAATTGCTTCTGGTAAAAAAGTAGATAAGGAATCAGATTTTAAACCTGCTGTTCAAGAAGAAAAAACGTCTGCTATTACTCAATTAGTAAAAGCTTTGAAATTAATAAAGAACATGATTAAAAAATAAGGAGGATAATAATTATGAATTCAAATATTACAAAGTTTATATTTACACTAGTTATTCTTTCTTTGTTATTCCTTTCATTTGCACCATGTAAAGTAAATGCTGCAACACAAGACAAAGATGAACTAATAAGTTTGTTAAATGAATTTGAGAATGACTTAGGTAATTTAAAGCAATTAAAAGTTATTGTTGATAATATTTACAATGAATTGAATTCTTCTACTACTGTTGACCAAACTTTGAAAGATACACTAAATGCTGAGGTTGACAAATTGAATACTGTTGAGGGAATGAATCCTCTTGTATTAAATGTATTGGAAATTGAAATTAAGTCACAAATTGCAGAAGCAGATAGTACAAATATTGGAGATTTAAAAGAAGAAATATCTGTTATAAAGGAATGGGTTGATTCTAAAGTTCCTACTGATAACACACCTTCCAAAGACAATAATGATACTAATAAACCAAGTAATGTTATAGATAATACAGTTGTTGGAGATAAAACTCTACCTCAAACAGGTGGGGCCGTTATAACAGTAATTTCTATATTCGCTGTTATAGCTTTTGCAGTATTTTGTATAATAAAATATAAGCAATACAAGTCATTTTAAAAAACTCATAACAAATAATACAATAAAAATGAGATTTAAGTTAATATTTAACCTAAATCTCATTTTTTATTATTTACTTACATATTTTTATCTACATTTTTTCTTAAAACTATATAACTTGCTACAATTAATGCAAGAGTCATAATACATATTACTCCAATTACCTTTATCATGTGTTCTTGCGTAAATAGGAAGTAATCTTCTGCTTCTACTTGTATTAGTGGATTAATTGTTTGTACAAGATGAGTTAGCGAGTTTAAGTCTACGCTTGTTCCCAATCCTTCAACAGTCCATCTACATAGTATAAAATTTGAAATAAAATCTGTTATTCCCTCTAGCTTAAATAGCATACCTGAAAACAATAATTGTGGCACTAATAGTAGTGGGCACATTGACATTGCTAAGTTTGAATTTTTTACGAGTGTGGATATAAATAGTCCTAGCGTTGCAGCGGATAATATTGATAAGAAACATATTATCTGCATATCCCAGAATGGATTAATTAATATGCTTGTTTCAGCTTGCCCTGACATTTTTTGAAATATAAATACTAAACAAGTTGCCTGTAAAAAAGCAAGTATTCCTTGTACAATAATTTTAGAGAAAAGATACGCAGATAACTTCAAATCAGCCATGTGTTCTTTTTGAAGTATAACTTTTTCTTTGCAAATCTCTTGAATTGCATTCAATAATCCTAGCCATATTGAGCTACATCCTAAAGAAAACAGTATAGCTTTTGTATCATCATAGCCTTTATACAGCTGGTCTGTTGTAACAAGGGATAGCAGTATTGCAATTAAAGGCGCCTGTGCAAATAGCAGCATCATTTGCTGTATATCATTTGATATAAGTTTTATGTACCTTGCTATTAAAATGCTCAATTGTTTAAAGAAAGATTTTTTCTTATTTATAACTTTATTTGTGCTTGGTTTAGCTTCAATTTCCGTCATGTTTTGTGCATATACTGAATTGTCAAATTTCGTTTTCCATGCGTCTACATCTTCATTAATTATATTATAAATATCAACAAAGTCAGTCACATTAAAAAATTCTAGTGCATCATTCGGTGAGCCAAAAAAGCATAGTTTTCCACCTTCTCCGAAAAAGGCAATTTTATCACACAAATGTAAATTTAATGTATTGTGAGTAACCAATATTATTGTTTTCCCCATTTCAGACATTGTTTTTAGAGTTTTCATTATGCTTCTTTCAGTTCCAGGATCTAGTCCACTGGTAGGTTCATCTAAGAAAAATAAGCTTGGGTCAGCTATTAACTCTACTGCTATACTTGCTCTTTTTCTTTGCCCTCCACTTAATTGCCTTATATACGAATTTTCGAAATCGCTCAAACCGTACAATGTTTAAAACTTCTTTAATTCTTTCCATTCTTTCTTTTTTATTAGTATTATCAGGCATTCTCAATTTAGCTGAATAATTTAACATATCATGAAGTGTTAAGTTAGAATATACAATATCATCTTGTGGAACATACCCTATGTTATATTTTAGGCTCTCATAATTTTCGTATAAATTTTCTCCATTTATTAAAACTGTTCCCGATGTAGGCTTATTAACTCCACTTATACATTTTAAAAAGGTAGACTTGCCTGCTCCTGATCCTCCAACGAAAGCTACAAATTCGGATGGCTTTATTTGCATATTTACGTGTGATGATATTTCCTTAACTTTAAATTTAATTCTTACCTTTTTTACTATATCAATAGCATCGAGTCTGACCCCTCTCGCCTTTATTTGATAGTAAACCTTATTATCTGAAACAATCATTTTGGAATTTCCAATTATAATCACATCTAAATCAATAAGGTCAGCTTTTTCCATCTGTGGAACTGAATACCCATTTACATATGTTTCATTCACACTGTAATCATTGTAAATATTCATTCTGCTTCCACTTTTATTTATTGTGGCATGCCTTTTAGCTACACCTTTGGGCGGAAGCACTATATCGCATTCTCCACTGCTTCCAAGAGTATTAGCGCCCTGGTGAAGAGTATATTTTTTCCATTCATCCATTCCATTTCCAATAGACAATAAAAATACTACACCTTTTATTTCTGGGTGTTCCTGATTAATAAATTTTAAAAAATTTCCTCCTGTTAAATATGAATCCTCTAATAATTTATTATTATTACCAAACATTTGAGAAGTGTTACTTGTGTTTATAACTTTTATTCCAAATTCATTAACTTCTAAATAACCCTGTTCAGAATCCAGTGCTTTAGAATTTATTTTTATATCGTTATTTTCTCCACTTCCAAATGTAATCAAATTCTTATCCATTTTTGAAATGTTTATAGTACTTATGCCGATTATCGTCCAAAATACTTAAAAAATAATTATCTCCTTTTCCTGCTTTTATATTAAAATGATCAAAGCTTTCATATTCCCTTTCACTTGTCCCCATTATTTTCTCCTTCTTTGGTTAATATTTATTTTACTGGTGCGAACAATGAGAGTCGAACTCATACGCCGTAAGGCACACGCTTCTGAGACGTGCCTGTCTACCAATTCCAGCATGCTCGCATTTAAACAAAAGCATAGAATAGATAATATTATCTTTTCCATGCTTTTTATTATACCATTATTTATTTTATTTTTAAACAGTTAATCACTATTTTTTTTATTATTACACAACTTATTTATCTTTTTATATTATGTAATTTTTATTTTAGTACATTCCACCCATGTCTGCAGCACCGTCATTATGGTCTCCACATCCACATCCTTTTGGTTCTTTCTTATCTGTTACTATACTTTCTGTTGTTAATATCATTGATGCTACTGATGCAGCATTTTGAAGTGCACTTCTTGAAACTTTAGTTGGGTCTACAATTCCTGCTTTTTTCATATCTACATATTCTTCTTTGCCTGCATCAAATCCGACACCTGCTGGTGAAGCTTTTACTTTTTCTAGAATAACTGCTGGCTCTAATCCTGCATTTATTGCAATTTGTCTTACTGGCTCTTGAAGAGCTCTTGTAACTATTTTACCACCTAATTTTTCTTCTTGTGGCAAGCCTTCTACAAATTTTTCTACTTCCGGTAGAATGTTTACAAATGCTGTTCCACCACCTGCAACTATACCTTCTTCAACAGCTGCTCTTGTTGCAGATAAAGCATCTTCAATTCTTAGTTTTTTGTCTTTCATTTCAACTTCTGTTGCAGCTCCAACACCAATTACAGCAACACCTCCAGCAAGTTTTGCTAAACGTTCTTGTAATTGTTCTTTTTCATAAGAGCTCTTTTCTTCTTCTATTTGGGCTCTTAATTGTGCAACTCTTTCTGCTATTGCTTTTTTATCTCCGCTTCCGTCAACTATTATTGTATGTTCTTTGTCTGCTTTTATTTGTTTTGCTCTACCTAATTGTGCAACTGTTGTGTCTTTTAATTCTAATCCTAAATCAGCTGTTATAACTTCTCCACCTGTTAATGTTGCAATATCTTGTAACATAGCTTTTCTTTTATCTCCATATCCAGGAGCTTTAACAGCTAGAACATTTATTACACCTCTTAATTTATTTAAGATTAATGTTGATAATGCTTCTTGTTCAATGTCATCACAAATTATTACTAATTTACCAGATTGTTGCATTAATGTTTCTAGTAATGGTAATATTTCTTGAATATTGCTTATTTTCTTATCTGTAATTAATATATATGGGTTATCTACAACTGCTTCCATTTTTTCTGTATCTGTTACCATGTATGGAGAAACATAACCTTTATCAAATTCCATTCCTTCAACTATGTTAAGCTCTGTATTTGATGTTTTAGATTCCTCTATTGTTATAACACCATCTTTTGTAACTTTTTCCATAGCCTCTGAAATTAATTCACCAATTTCTCTATCATTTGCAGATATACTTGCAACTCTTGCTATATCTTCTTTTCCAGCAACATTTGAACTTACTTTTTTTAGTTCTTCAACTGCTTTATCAACAGTTTTAGAAATACCTCTTTTTATTGCCATTGGGTCTCCACCTGCAGCAACATTTTTAACACCTTCTTTAATCATGCTTTGTGCTAAAACTGTTGCTGTTGTAGTACCATCACCTGCAACATCAT
>CAKOXG010000041.1 GCA_934130025.1 uncultured Clostridia bacterium | reverse complement strand
TTGCCAATCATCGATTATAGCTTTTGTCTTCTCTGGTTCGTCTCTCAGTCCTTTTAGAAGTAAATATATTTCGTGAGCTTTTAAATTAGAATTCATTTCGAATATCTTTTTTGCACTATATCCCTCCACCAAGATTGGATTATTTTGTTCATATCTTTTATATGCTATACACTTTAAAAATTCATTTAATATATCACTATATTGCTGCAAATCTTTATATATTTTTATAGATTCATCATCATTTAATTTTACTTCATTTTCAAAATATTCAATAGTTGCATTTTATAGCAATAGGTAATCCTTTGATATTATCTCCAGATTTTCCCCTGCTCCACACCGTACATGAAACTTTCATTTCATACGGCGTTCCATCAAAAATAATTATTATACTAATTTACAATTTCCAACTAATTCTCTTAGTTCATTAAGTTTTCGCATTTGCTCTTCATTAAGGTTTTCATTTTGCAAATATTCATTTATTTTATTTTTGTCGGTTATGTGTACTAATTTATGAATGTTTTTAGTTATAAATATCAAATTTTGATATTTATCTGTTCCACCTTTTTGTTTCATAATTTTATGGTGTACTTCCATATCTCCGATTTGTAATGGTTTTCCTGATATTGCACACTTTCCATTTTGTGTTACATATAATGAAATTCTGTTATCATTAAATTCTTCACTAGCATTTGTTATCGGATTTTTCATTATATATATCAAAATGTATTTATCAATTTTCTTCAAATTGTTGTGTATTTTCATTCTTCCATTTGGAGTATAATTACACATATCTTGTGAAAAACATAAGGGAGGTTTTGTACTAATATAATGTATCGGAAATATTGCTACTCCTTTTATATATATTGGTTTACCTTTATATCCTCCATAATATTTTATAAATGCTTTACTTTTTCCACCTGTTTTACTTGCAAATGTTTTTGTTCTACATTTAAGGCTTTTTGTAAGTCCATAGGCAATTTTTTCAAAATCTATATATACATTTGTTGCTATTCTATAATATTGGTGTATTCCTAGTATTACAGAGTTTAATTTTAATGCACTTGGTTTATCTTTGTGTATTCCTAATTCTTTAATTGCTATTTTTATATTTGTTTTTATTTGTTTCTTTGATTTATTACAAATATGAGATTTGACAACCCAACGAGTACCCTTTTTATGAACTTTTAGCTTAAAACCTAAAAATTCAGAGTATTCTGTTTTTAAATTTACTATCTTTGTTTTTTCTTCGCTGACATCTAGTTTTAATCTTTCTTTCAGCCATTGTTTTGTAGCATAATATATTTTTACTGCTTGTTCGTGTGTTTTGCAAAACAATTTAAAATCATCTGCATATCTAACTATCATTACTTGTTTAAGATTTGTTCTTTTCTGCGTGTATATTCTGCTATCATCATTTTTATAGTTAGTATCCATTTTATTTGTGTACCATTGATTTGAAATCCACCAATCAAGCTCATTTAAAACTATATTTGCTAGTAAAGGACTTAATATACCACCTTGTGGAACTCCTTTCGTTGGAACACCAATTCCTTTAATTTCTGCTTTTAGCATTTTTGATATAATACATATAAGATTTTTATCTTGTATTCCCATTGCCCATATTTGTTTCAATAATTTTGAATGGTCTACATTGTCGAAAAATCCTTGTATATCAATATCTACAACGTGATACAACTTATTTATATTTGCAAATCTCATTGCCATTGCTATTGCGTGATTTGTTCCTCTATTAGGTCTAAAACCATAGTTGTCTTTGTGGAATTTTGCTTCACAAATTGGCTCTAAAACTTGTTTTATACATTGTTGTATAAGTCTATCTTCTATTGTTGGTATTCCCAAAGGTCTAGTTTTTCCATTTGGTTTTGGTATTTCAACTCTCCTTACAGTTTGAGGTTTATAATTAGCAAGTCTATTTCTAACATATTGGACAAGATTATTAGTTTTTGTCTTTCCAATGCACTCTATTGTGTTGTTATTAGTTCCTGCTGTTTTACTACCTTTATTTTTCTTAATGTTTCTGTAAGCAAGTTGTATATTTTCTTCACTTTCAATTATTTCTAGTAAATTTTTAAATTTCTTTCCGTTTTTACTTTGTTGATATAATTTGTCAAATTCCTCTTGTAAGTTATAATATTCATTATTTCTTAAATGCTTTTTCTTTTTGAACTTTTGATTTTTAATTGTCATAAGTCGGCTTTTCCTCCTATTTCTAAGATTTATTACCTCTATTAGTCTTACAAGAACCTTATGTTTTAGAACTCCTTTCTAAAATTTGTAAATTTTGTATAATTAAATTATTTTTGACTTGTGGCTATCCCTCCACTCCTTATTATCAGAGTTTCATAGGTACTGTGCCACTACTCTCACTAACATTAATGTAAGTTATTTATTCCTTACAACTACTTCATAGGTGTTAAGCCCTCAGTATTGTTAGCTTTCCCTGTTCCAATATTTCTATCTTTACATATATACTTTTAGGTCGTTCCTATAAGCCTGTTTGCTTGATATTACCTGTAATAATATAAGGTGTTTCATCTCTGGGAACTTTACTCCACCTCACAAACATCATATTAAAATGATTATAGCCTTTCGACTAACTCCCGTTCTAGGCTTGTACATTCGGAAACTTCGTCATTTTGCCCGTCTTAACAAAAATTCTAACCGTGAGTATTTTATAGACTTCCGACATATAGATTGCATATCCTACCTCTAGGACACTTTCCTTGATTAATTCTTAATCATTAGGGCAATTCTTTGCCGACTTCACCGAGCTTATAACCAAAATATTCTTAACAATATTTTCGCTATTCGGAGTATCAAAGTGGCGTTTCAAGGCGTTACCCTATCATTCCACCAATCGAAATATTAGTTTTAAAACATATTAAATTATAGTTTTAAGCAGTTCTTTTCAAACTGCAACAGGTCGCACCCCAGAATGGATCATTGGTTTGGCTTCCTTTCGGTGTAGTGCTTTTAAATAAGTTTGTTACCAACTTTTGAACATCATTATCTGTATGAATATATTTAAAAGGATTATAGCAATGTGATTTTTCCATATTTATTAAGTCTAATATTTTAATTTCATAGCCTTTCTTTTCTAACAAATGTCCTGTACTTCTAACTATTTCTCCCTTTGGATCTAAAATTACAAAAGATGAGTTTCCTTGCATTATATTTGGCTTTGCATAGAATCTTGTCTTTCCTGCTCCACTACCACCACAAACTAAAATATTAAGGTTTCTTCTATGTTTCTTTGCATCATAACCTATTGAAACATTTTGAGTTAATATTTTATTTTGTTCTATCGGTTGTTGTTCATATTTCTTGTTTATTGTTTTAGGATTTCCCCATTTTGCAGAGCCGTGTTCTTCATTTCTTCTATAATTCTTCTTTGTGGAATAATAAACACCAATAACAATTACATATATGAGCAAAAAAATAAAAATAGTTTTTATACTATTTTCACACCATATAATATTTAATGGATTATTTAATGCTTCTGGTAATTTACTTATTATATTCATTAGTCCACCATCTTCTATTGGTGCGACTAATAATGAAAACCATATTACTGGAATTACACCTAGAGCAAATATAATCTTATTTTGATTATCTTTCATAATTATTCTTTTGAAATAATTTCTTTTTTTCTTTTGCATCAATTAGCTTTATTATGAGTTCATCTATTTCATCAGTAGGTTGTTTTTGCTTTATAAGATATGTTCTTTTAGCATTTAATAATTGCAATAAAAATCCATACTCATATCTATCAATTTTAACTTCTTTATAAGCTGTATTTTGCATATTTTCCCCTACCTTTCTTTGTTTTTATTGTGATAGTTCTTATTTTTTGAGTTCTTATATTCTTTATTGTTTCTTTTCGCCTTTTGTTCTTTTTCTTGCTGTTTTTCTTTTTTCTTTTCGTTTAGCTCCTTTTCATATTTTTTTAATTCAGCTCTAACAGAAGGCTTTTTATCATTAGGTTGATTTTTTGAAGAACTCTTTGACTGATTGCCTTTTATTAGAGCTAAATCGGGGTTTATTTGTTCTATATCTCCATTTAGATATTTTTCTGCCATTTCTATTTTTTCTTTTTTCTCTAAACTTTTTGCACTTTTTTCTCTTAATTTTTGTTCTTCATCTTTTGATGGTGCATCGTGTTCAAATTTTTTAATTATTCTATCTATTTTAGCTTTATCTTTATCTTTTACTATAATATCTATTTTTCCATTTTCATCTGCTTTGTCTTTAACTACAACATAAACTACACCATATTTTTTAGCTTCAGTTGCAAAATTCTTTATATTGTTTTTAGGCAATGAAAATATAGAAACAGGCTCTCCAGATTTAACCATATTAGTCAAAGTTGTTTTTCCTTTTGTTTGTGTTTTATTTTCCATTATGCTATGAATTGCTAGTATTGTTTCTTTTGATACATTACCTACAATTCTTAAAAAATAGTCCATTCCCTCCAGCGTCATTTTAACTGTTTGCTCTGCTGATTCACTATATTCACTCATTTAACTCGTTCCTCCTTTTCCATATTATTTTCTAATTCATTATTTCTTTTGTTAATTTCATTTTGTTCCTTTTCCTCATCATTCCATTTTTTATTCCTTTGTTCAATTTTCTTACACATTTTTAGTTCTTCATTTAATTTGTTGATTTCTTGTGTAAGTTTATCTTTTTTGTTTGTTAATTCTTGTATTACATTTTCATCGCCTCCTCTGCTTATTTTTGTTCTAATTTGATTTCTCATCTTGCCTAGTTCTGTTGCTTGAGTTTTCAAATTTTCTTCATAAGTTTTTATATTTCTAAAACTATCAATATGATGTTCTACTATAAAATCCATTTCACTTAATAGCTTTTTGAAATCTTGTGTTTTCTTTCTATCTTCTGGAGTTATTTCTTGATAGTAATAATTCTTTGGAAGTTTTTTAAAGAAATACATATAATAAATATATCTTCTATACATTGGGCTTAATTTTAATCTTAATTTATCTATTTTCGGTCCTGTATAAATTTTTTTATAATAAGTTTTGTTATTAGCTATATAATTTTTATTTTTTTCATAATAGATTTTTTCTTTTATTCTTGAAATTGAGTATTCATCTCCAAAACTTCTTGCAATTCTTATATTCCTTTTATAAGGGTATTTGCAAAGACTTAAACTATCTTTTGTTCTCTGCTTTACTGAATACCCCATTTCCTTTAATATGTCTAAAAATTCTCCATACTTTTTTGCTTTTGATATAGCAAAATCTACATCTCTTTTTGTATCTAATTCATAATTAGAATGCAATATGTTTTTTTGATATATTTTTGAATAATCTACATTATATTTTCCACATCTTTTTTCCTGTATAACACTTAAATTATTTTCTCTGCACAGTTCATCAGAAGTATGCCTCATTAAAGCATAAGTTTCCATATCATTATAAGTTCTTGTTCCATCTATATATGAAACAGAACATACCACTATATGATTGTGTATATGATTTGTATTCAAATGTGTAGCTACTATTACTTGAAATTTATCTCCCCATATTTCATTTGCAAGTTGTACTCCAATTTTATGTGCTTGTTCTGGTGTTACTTCGTCTGCCATAAATGATTGATAGCCGTGCATAGCTATAACTTTATACTTCTTTCCTGCTCTTTTTTGTGCTATCTGCATTTCTTTATATGCTGTTTCTGGACTGCAATTTATTCCTGTAACATATTTCTTTTCTTCTGTTTTATAATCGTTTTCTGCATAAGTTAAAACTTTTCTTAATGTTTGTATATCTTCATCAGTAGTAGTTTTTTCTTTGTTGCCTACATACTTTACAACTAGATCTAATCTTGAACATATACTCCAAAGTCTTGTTGTTGCCATACTGCATTTCCTCCTCACTCAAAATTTTTATAACATTCAAAAATCATTTTTGAGATTTGTTCTGCAAGTTCTTTTGCTTTTAACTCACTATTGGAAATTTTATTTTCATTTATTTGCCTTAACTCTATTTCTAATTTTCTAACATCTTTTAAAGTTTCATAAAACTTTATATCTGGTTTTTCTTTTATTTCTTTTTGAGTAGCACATAATCGCATATAGGTTGATCTGTCCATTCCTGCTTTTTGTGCATTAGCATCTATAAGCTCTAAATCATCATAACTTACTCTTATTCCTATTACCTTAACTTTGGGATTTTTCTTATATGGTTTTCCTGTTCTTCTTAATTTCTTCAATTTATTCATCCTCCGTTCTATTAAGTTGTAATAAGCACATTAGCATAACTCCTAAAAATGCTCCTACCATCATACCTATAATAAATAACAATACTAATTTCATTTCTACATCTGCCTCCTATGTTTTATTTTATAAAAAGGGGATTGGGGAATTTTCCCCATAACGAATTTGTTGTATATACAAATTCATTGCTTGTTACTTCAAAATCATTCAAAAATTTTGAATTTGATTTTGATTTATTTAGATAGAAAATTAACAAAATTGTTTGTTATTTTTCTCTCATTTTTAAATATATTATTCTACATTTTCTTGTCTGCTATCTCCAAATTTTCTATTACTCTGTTTTAAAAAATAGCATAAATAATCGTTATAGTCTTTTCCAATTTTAGGTCTATGATCTATCACTTTGTACTTATTTTCTAATAGCATTTTTAGAGCTTTTGTTGCATTTCTTCCTGCTTCATCATTATCAAAACAAAGCACAATTTTTTCAATTTGCTGATTATTCTTTAAATAATTTTCTATTGCTTTTGGTATTTTTGATTTTGAAAAGTCACTAGCTGTTTTATATATTCCTGCAAGAGAAATCAAATTATAATCTTCAAAGTTTTTACCACTATATCGTAAAAATGTTGCAAAAGATAATGTGTCAATTGCAGATTCAAATAAATATAATGTATTTGTTTTTTCTTTATCTATTGCTTCCATTTTGAATGAATATGCTTTATCACTGCCGTAACTTTCTCTTTTAAAATTGCTTGTATTTGTTGCTCTTATTGCACAATATCTAGGTCTATTTTCTAAATCAAAGCCTAAAAAAATTGCATTATTATAAGGATAATCTTCATAAATCA
>CAKOXG010000040.1 GCA_934130025.1 uncultured Clostridia bacterium | reverse complement strand
AAGAGAGAGTTCAAAGTTGAATGTACAGTTGGTAAGCCACAAGTTTCTTACAAGGAAACAATCAGAAATAAAGTTAGAGTACAAGGTAAATTTGTACGTCAATCTGGTGGACACGGACAATACGGTGATGTATGGTTTGAAATGGAACCATTAGAGCCAGGTTCAGGAGTTCAATTTGAGAGTAAAATAGTTGGTGGAGCAGTTCCAAAGGAATATGTAAAACCAGTAGAAGAAGGACTAAGGGAAGCTGCAATGAGTGGTATTTTAGCTGGATATCCAGTTATAGACTTTAAAGCAACATTAGTTGATGGTTCATACCATGAAGTAGATTCATCTGAAATGGCATTTAAGATTGCTGCATCAATGGCTTTCAAAGAAGGATGTAAGCAAGCTAAATCTGTAATACTAGAGCCTATCATGAAAGTTGAAGTAACAGTTCCACAAGAATACATGGGAGATGTTATTGGAGACATTAATGCTAGACGTGGTAGAATGGAAGGAATGGAAGAAAGATCTGGAAACCAAATAATAAGAGGATTTATTCCACTTTCAGAAATGTTTGGATATGCAACAGACTTACGTTCTAAAACACAAGGAAGAGGAACATATTCAATGGAACCAAGCCATTATGAGGAAGTTCCAAAGTCAATCTTAGAGCAAATAATTGCTACAAGATCAAAGAAAGAAAACTAATTTTGCGCCTTTCATAAAGAAAACACTAAAAGGTATTGCAAAATTCACAAAAATATTATAAAATGCAATGTATAGCAAAGTTATAATATGTTATTAATTATTAAAATAATATAAAGGTTGAGAGGAAAGGCATTATGCTTTTACCTCGAGATCCAAATTAAAGGAGGAAATTTAAATGGCAAAGGAAAAATTTGTAAGATCAAAGCCACACGTTAACATTGGTACAATCGGACACGTTGACCATGGAAAAACAACAACAACAGCAGCTATAACAAAATACTTAAGCTTATTAGGACAAGCTAAATTCGAAGCATATGATCAAATCGATGGTGCTCCAGAAGAAAAAGCAAGAGGAATCACAATTAACACAGCTCACGTTGAATATGAAACAGCAAATAGACACTATGCACACGTTGACTGTCCAGGTCACGCTGACTATGTAAAGAACATGATCACTGGTGCTGCTCAAATGGATGGAGCTATACTAGTTGTTTCAGCAGCAGATGGTCCAATGCCTCAAACAAGAGAGCATATACTACTTGCAAGACAAGTTGGAGTTAAATACATTGTTGTTTACTTAAATAAATGCGATATGGTTGATGATCCAGAATTATTAGAATTAGTTGAAATGGAAGTTAGAGATCTATTAACAGAATATGGTTTCCCAGGAGATGAAATTCCAGTAGTAAAAGGTTCTTCACTAAAAGTATTAGAGAGCACATCAACAGATCCAAATGCTCCAGAATATCAATGTATGAAAGAATTAATGGATGCAGTTGATAGCTATATCCCAACACCAGAAAGACCAGTAGACCAACCATTCCTAATGCCTATTGAAGACGTTATGACAATAACAGGTCGTGGAACTGTTGTTACAGGAAGAGTAGAAAGAGGAGAAGTAAAACTACAAGACGAAGTTGAAATAGTTGGAATCAAACCTTCTTCAAAAACTGTTGTAACAGGTGTTGAAATGTTCAGAAAATTACTAGACCAAGCTGAAGCTGGAGATAACATAGGAGTATTATTAAGAGGTGTTCAAAGAACAGATGTTGAAAGAGGACAAGTTCTTGCAAAACCAGGAACAATACATCCACATACAAAATTCACAGCACAAGTTTACGTTCTTACTAAAGAAGAAGGTGGACGTCATACACCATTCTTCAATGGATACAGACCACAATTCTATTTCAGAACAACTGATGTTACAGGTGTTATCGAATTAGATGCTGGAACAGAAATGGTTATGCCTGGTGATAACGTTAACATGACAATCGAATTAATAACACCAATCGCTATAGAAAAAGGACTAAGATTCGCTATCCGTGAAGGTGGTAGAACAGTTGGTTCAGGTGTTGTTGCTGATATAATCGAATAATTATAAATTAGCATAAAAAATAGCAGGGGATAAGATAAAATCTTTAACCTTGCTATTTTTTGTTGACTTTTATGCTATTTAAGTATATACTTTAGGCGTAATACTAAAGAAAGATAGAATTATTATACAAGTATGAGGAGAAAATATGAAAACAAAAAAGCAATTAAAATATTTTATAGCAAGCATAATAATGCTATTACTAATAGTATTAGCAAATAAAGCAAATGCAGATACTGGGACTGTTTCTACAGATACATTGAATTTAAGAAAAGAAGCATCAACCACTTCATCAATTTTGGAATTATTAAACTCTGGTGATAAGCTTGAAATAATTTCAGAAGAAGGGAACTGGTATAAGGTAAAACATGGAAGCAATGAAGGCTATGTTAGCAAAGAATATGTAAAAGTAAGCAAAAATGAATCAAATAATACTACCAACACTGAAAATACAGGTGTAACAACAAGCAACAATTCTAATACAATTTCTAATACAACTTCTATAAGTGATGGTAATGCACAAACAAATACGGTTTCTAGGTTAAATATAACAACTGCAGATATAGACTTGAATACAAAAATAAAATTGCCTAAGGAAACAGCTATAAGAATTTTACCATTAATTAATTCAAATGTGTTAGAAAATGTAAATGAAGAAATAGAGGTAATGGTAATTGCTAAAACAAATAAATGGTTTTTTATTCAAACAGATGAGATTGCAGGATGGGTATCAAATATAGAAAATAAAACTAGTGCTGATACTACGCCAGATATAAAAGAAAATCAAGATTCTAGTGAAAATAAGGAAGATTCAAGCACAAATAATGAGGAGACTCCAAATGGAGACACAACAATAAAATCCACTACAAAATATATAAATGTTGCATCTGCATATGTAAGAGCTACACCTTCTACAGATGGGAAGATAATTACTACACTAATAAAAAATACGGATGTAATAGTCACAGGAGAAAATGGAGATTGGTATAAAATAAAATATAATAGTTATGATGGATACATATATAAAGAGTTGGTATCTGATAAAAAAATAGAGGAAACGAACAGGAGTACTGTAAACAGAGCAACTACAGAGAACCTTTCAACAGTAAGTAATGTAGAAACATCAAATACAAATGAAACAAATAAGGGAGAGCAAATTGTGGCGTATGCAAAACAATATTTAGGATGCCCATATGTATATGGAGCATCAGGGAGCTCTTCTTTTGATTGTTCGGGTTTTACTATGTATGTGTATAAACATTTTGGATACTCTTTGAGCCATTCAGCCACAGCACAATCAAAAAAAGGTGTGGCTGTTGAAAAGGAAAACTTGCAACTGGGGGATTTAGTTTTCTTTTTAGATTATGAAACAATGGATGGAATTGGACACTGTGGAATATATATAGGGGATGGAAATTTTATTCACGCATCATCCGGTTCAGGATATTGTGTAAAAATTTCATCACTAACATCTGGAAGCTACCTTAAAAGATATGCAGAGGCTAGAAGATTAATATAAAACATTTTTCAAAAACATGGGGCAATTAGAAGAAGGGAAATAAATGAAAAGATTACTTTTAATTGTCACAATATCATATATAATTGGTATAATTATAGGGATGTACTTAAAAAATATAAGTATATCCCTTATTTTGGGTCTAATATCAATTTTCCCAGTAATTCTATTCACCACTAAATGCAGAAAAATATTTTGTATTATACTGATAACGACTGTTATTGGGCAGATATATGTTGAAGGTAAAATACAGAAGTACAATAAAATTTGTAATGAATATGAAGACAAGACAATAAAGGTTATGGCAATAATTTGTGGAGACGTTAAGGAAACTGATTATATGTATAGAGTGAATATTAATGTAGAAAGAATAAATAACAAAAAAGAAAACGCACACTTAATTTTAATGATAAAAAAAGATAAAATGCAAATAGAAAAACTAAAGTATGGAAATAAAATAACAGTACAGGGAAAATTTAGTAAACCTGCAGCCCAGAGAAATTTTAAAGGGTATGACTATCAAGTAATGTTGCAAACACAAGAAATATATGGAACTATAACTGTAGATGATTTTGAATGCTTAAAATTATTAAAAAAGAATCAAGAGAGTATAGTAAACACAGTGGTAAATAAAACTTCCAACAAAATGAAATCCAATATAGAAAAATTAATGAATGAACAGTCTGCAAGCATATTAAATGGAGTACTACTGGGTGATAGTTCAAAAATTTCTGAGAACATAAAAGAAGACTTTAAAAATTGTAACTTATCACATATGTTAGCAGTATCTGGAGCTCATCTTGCATATATAATTATAGGCATAAATTTTATTATTAATAAAAAAATCTTTGGGAAAAAAATAAAAGTAATTGCCACAATAGCTTTAATAGCATTTTTTATGCTTATAACAAATATGAGCCCATCAATTATGAGAGCCGGGCTAACAACAATTATATGCCTATGTGGGACATTAGTTTACAGAAAACCAGATGCTATAACTGCTATGGCTATATCAGCACTATATGTTTTAATAAAAAATCCATTAGTATTGAAAAATATTGGTTTTCAACTTTCATATGCAGGAACACTGAGCCTAATTTTATTTGCAAATAAAGAAGGAAATTTGATTAGTGAGGAGAATAATATAATTGTAAGAATAAAAAAATATTTAGAAGATAGTGTAAAAACAACTATATGTGCAAATATACTGATAATGCCTTTGACAATATATAACTTTAATACTATATCACTAAACTTCGTATTATCAAATTTAATAATTGCTCCAATAATGGGAATAACATTAATAATGGGAATGGTTGTAGTTTTGGTATCATTTATATCTATGACAATAGCAATACTACCAGCAAATATCTTAAATATAATACTTATTGTGTTTAGCAAATTGGTACATAAAATTGCACAAATTCCATTTGGAAACATTACAGTCGTAACTCCTTATATTACTACAATATTGGCAGGTTATGCAGTTATATTTATAATTTATAAGATAAAAAACAAGAGAATAATGGTAAGAGGCATTGCAATAATATCAATATTTCTTTTGGTTATAAACTTTGCAATAATTTTACAAGATTCAAACAAATTTATTTTACATTTTGTTGATGTTGGTCAAGGAGACTGCTCTTTTATAAAAACTCCAACTAATAAATTGTTATTAATAGATAGTGGAGGGAGCAGAGAGAAAGAAAAATACGATATTGGTAAAAAAATATTAGTACCATATTTATTAGATAGAAAAGTTAAAAAAATTGATTATGTGATTGCATCTCATTTTGATGCGGACCATGTACAAGGATTAGAAGAAGTCATAAAAACAATAAAAATTAAAAACATAATTGTATGTGAACAAGCAAGTTATTCAAAGTTATACGAAAACATAATAAGAACATGCAAAAATAAAAAGATTAATATAATAAAAGTTAAGAGGGGTGATAAAATAATTATAGATAAATATGTGTATTTTGACATCCTCCATCCAGGAGAAAAAATGCTTGATGATGGTAAGGGAGGCTTAAATGCAAATGCAGTTGTTATGAAAATGTATTATAGGATAAAAAATAGTAAAAAAACCTTTAAAATACTATTTACCGGAGATATTGAAGAAGGGGCAGAGGAAGAAATTGCTAAAATCTATGGAAATAAATTAAAGTGTGATATATTAAAAGTTGCACATCATGGTTCAAAAACTTCCAGTACATATGAATTTCTACAATATGTAAAGCCACAAATTGCATTAATCGGAGTTGGTGAGAATAATACATTTGGGCATCCAAATGAAGGCGTGTTGGAAAGATTAAAGAAAATAAATGCCACAATATACAGAACAGATAAGGATGGAGAAATAACAATAACCATAAATGAAAATGGCGTATATAAAATACGATGCCAAATAAAAAAAGATTAATGAAATTATTGACTTTATTTTTTCGTAATGATAATCTATTAGTATAAAAACTAATGAAAGAAGGAAAGGTATGAAAGATAAAAAAATAAAATATGTGGTTTTGATGCTTATATTAATATTAACTGCATTAATTATTATAATTTGTATTTCGGCATCGAAAAAAAGCCAAGAAAATGTGAGCGAATATGACAAGAAATTAGATAGTAAAGTATTTGATGGAGTAGTATTTTCAGATTTCAAATTAGAAAATGGAGAAGATGATCAAACATCTAAACTTTCATTGTTAATAACAAATAATTCAGGAGAAAAAGTGGAACAAGAATTCATAAGCCTCAAATTTATTGACAAAAATGAAGATGAGCTTAAAGAGGTTGTAGTTTCACTACCTACCATGGATGAGGAAACATCAACAAATTTAGAGGTAATAGTTTCAAAAGACATAAAAGATGCGTATGATTATAAAATTGAAAAATATACAGAAGAGTAGTATTCTTGAAAATAGGAATAGGAGGAAAATATGATAAAAAATAACCGTCGGAATTACGCTTATAGCCTTAGTAGTAACTATAGTGGTTACATTAATATTATCAGGGGTTGCAATAAATTCTGTAATGGGACCAAGTGGTTTGTTAGAAGAGGCAAATAAAAAACAAAATGAAGTAGAAAAAAGTCAGAATAAAGATGATGCAAGAATTGAAAATCTGGAAGATGAACTTGCAAAATTGGAACCAATTGACTATTCAATAAATCCAGTAATAACCGTGAGTGATGGTTCTGGTTCAGAAGGTACTGCAACAAAAACAAAAAACATAACAATAAGTGTTATGGACAAAGGCAGCAGTGGATTAAGTAGTTCAAACAGTTATCAGTATTATTTGTCATCAAGTGGTACAAGCTTAACAGGGGGAAGCTGGACAACCTATACAAATGGAAAAAGTTTTACAGTAGGAAGTGGAAAAAATGGTGCATACTATTTATTTGTAAAAAGAGTAAAAAGTAATGATGGTGGAGAAAGCAAAGAAAATGGAACAGCAATCACTGTAAGTGGAACAACATACCAAAGATTTGGGCCATATTACTTTGATAATACAGTCCAAATAATAAATCCAGTAATAACCGTGAGTGATAGTCCTGGTTCAGCAGGTACTGCAACAAAAAACATAACAATAAGTGTTAAGGACGAAGGAAGCAGTGGATTAAGTAGTTCAAACAGTTATCAGTATTATTTGTCATCAAGTGGTACAAGCTTAACAGGGGGAAGCTG
>CAKOXG010000039.1 GCA_934130025.1 uncultured Clostridia bacterium | reverse complement strand
TCATAAAACTAACAGATTTATAAAAGAATTAAGAGATGTAATAGAAAGGTAAAGAATTTTCAAACAGATAGGACGACCTTTTTTAAGTTTTTATTAGGAATGACTTGATTTTTGGCAAGAATTATGCTATAAATATATTGAGTGGTGCTCAAGAAACTTTCGAAGCCTTGAGTCATTTTTTTTATTATTCGGAGGTATGATGAAAGAATACAAAAACAACGAAGAACTTATAGATTATCTTATATCAAAAAATGTAATTGTAAATGATAGAGAATTAGCTTTGAAGAATATAGAAAAATATTCTTATTATTCCATTATAAACGGGTATAAAGCTGTTTTTAAAGACGAGAATAGTAACTATAATGCAAATACTTCTTTTGAAGAAATATTTGCATTATATGAATTTGATAAAAATATAAAAGCTATATTCTTAAAATACACTTTAGAAATAGAAGTTATAATAAAATCGCTTATGTCAAATACTTTAGCAGAAGAATATGGTGTTGAAGATTATTTAAAACTAGAAAATTTTGATGACAATGCTAACGAAGAATTAGTAAATGTTTTTATAGAAAAAATAGAAAAAGAAATTGATGATAATTATATTAAACATCCTGCTATTAAGCATTATAAAGATACTTATAATTTTGTTCCACCTTTTGTTTTAACTAAAATTTTAACTTTTGGAGCTATTAGTAGGTATTACAGTTTACTTAAGCAGAGTGATAGACAGAAAATAAGTAAATATTTTAAATTATCTGATAAATTATTAAGACAGATTTTAATAAATTTAACTATGGTAAGAAATATTTCTGCACATTCTGATAGATTATTTAATTATAGAAATAAATATGATATTAGTTTTAAAAATATTGAAAAAGGCTATAACAGAAAAGAGTATTTGTGTAATTTGTATATGATTATAAAATCTATGAAAGTATTGCTTGATAAAGAAAAATACCAAGAATTTGAAAATTTGCTAAATAGAGAAATAGAAAAATTAAAAGAAAAACTAATTGTTGTTGATATAAATGATATTTTAAGAATAATGGGGTATGATGTATAATCCCTATTATAATTGAATAAAATAGTATGGAGTGGTGCTTAGAAAACTTTCGAAGCTCTAAGTCATTCATATAACCTAGAGTCATTATGTGATTCTAGGTATTTTTATTATTTGAGACAAAAGTATTGATAAATTTAAAATCTTATGTTAAAGTAAAGACGATAAATCGAATTATATAAGAGAGCTTGAAATAGAGTATATAGATTTTTCGCATACCTGTTTCGTAATCGCTCCAAAATGAATAAATAATTAAAGCTTTTTATAGAGCTTTAATTATTTTTTTTCATCAATTTTTCCAAAAATTTATTTAAGTAAAATACTTAAGGATAAAAATTTATACAAACATTATAGCACAAGACTCAGTACTGTCAACGGAAACTTCCGAAATTTTAAAATACAAAAATTGTAATTTAATTAAGAAATTTTACAACGTAAAAAACCGTACAAGCACTGAAATATCAATAGAAATTCTTTCCTACATTTTCCCTTAAGTATTTTACTTAAGGACAAAAATACAATACTTTTTTAAAAAAACAAGTATTGTATCCAAAATCGGAATTTTCCGAATAGCAAAATATAGAACGGAGGAAGGAAATGAAAAAAGAGAAACAAAAAAATATTTTTAAAGAAGGAAAACGGAATTACGCTAATTGCTTTAGTTGTTACAATAGTGGTTTTGCTAATATTAGCAGGAGTAAGCATAAGATTAGTGCTAAGTGATAATGGTATAATATCAAAGGCGAAGCAGGCAAAATTGCAGACAGAAAAAGAACATGTAAGAGAGAAAGTGTTAGGTAGTATACTAGAATTTACAATAGATAGTGCTGTAAATAGGAAAGAAGGATTTGAAGATTTCTTAAATACCAAGGACTTTGACTCTGTAACTGATAACGGAGATGGGACATTTACTGTTGAAGAAGATGGATATAAATTGGTAGTGAGCCCAGATGGAACAATTGGTGACATTGAGAAAGCTGTGGCAAGGCCAGAAATAAGCAATATACAAGTAACAAAAGCAAATGGGAAAGAAGTAACCGAGAAGGCATCAATAGAAGAAGGAAGCGAAACTTTGTATATAAAATTTTCAGCTAAAATAGAAGGCGGAAAAATAACAGAAATAAGAAAAGATACAAAAGATGGAGCAAAAGTAACATTGCCATATGCAGTAACGCAAAACGGAAGTTACACCTTTGTAGTATTAGGAACTGTAAATGGAGAAACAAGAGATAAAAGAGTAACTGTAAAGGTAAATCAATATAGTTCAAAATATAAAGTTGGAGACTATGTAGATTATAAGCCTGCCTTAGAAACAGAGACAGATGCAACGAAAAAAACGTACTCATTAACATCAGAAAAAAGTGGATTATCAGGGGATCCACAGACAGTAGCATATGAAAGTGGATTAAAATGGAGAATATTAAATATAAATGAAGACACAGGAAAAATAGATATAGTAGCAGACCCGACAGCGACAACAGTAAAATTCTATGGAGCAACAGGTTATAATAATGGAGTATATGCTCTAAATGATATATGTGAACAGTTATATAGTAATAAAGCAAAAGGGGCAACAGCAAGAAGCATAAACCTAGAAGACATGGAAAAAAACTTGACACCAACTGGGCTTGCTACAAGAAATAATTTTAAACGTTCAGTACAATATGGAATAACAGAAACATATACTGGAAATAATAGTTATTATCCAAATAGTTATAAAAATACCATTGGTTCAGGAGTGGATATAGCAGGAGATAAGGCAAATACAATAACAAAGCCAGATACAATAAATGCAGCAGATCCATATAAGGAAAGCGCATATTCAAAAACATTAGTAAGTGGATTTACAAAAGCAGAAACGGGAAATTTGACAGTAACACAAACAGCTTATTTTATGCAGATAACTCCAAACAATTATGGAGTGGCATCTAGTGTATTATCTTGTTCGAATAAGTATTGGGTTGCTTCTCGATTTGTGAATATCTCTATTTCACCTGATTTTGCTGGTTTTGGACTTAGATATGCGTACGGGTACATGTTTGATTGTGAATTATTTCGCTCGAGTAGATACGAATATGCAAACTTTTCTTTTAGTCTTCGTCCTTTAGTGTCTTTAGATTCTAGTGTACTAACCGAAAAAACAGGCGATACATGGAGCACAAATATGTAGTAAACATAAAAAATCATTGGTTTTGGTTCTTGTCGATGGTGTATTATATGGTGGGTCTTGCCAAGCTTAGTATGTAAATGGTCTTGTTGAGTTTAGTACGTAAATCTTGACAAGGCCAGACTTGCACCAAGGAGCTAGAATTCTTCGTTATACGAGACATCATCGTAGATTCCGAGATAAAGGATTCTGACCTCCTTGGATAATCCGGCATTCAGGATTTACTCGAAATAAAGCCAGGTTCTGTTTGACTTTTTATGTCAAGTATGCTATACTAAAAAAGTACGTGATGGCATGCCATCATAAATTTTTTTGAAGCCGAGGAGGGCTTAAAATTATGGAAGTGTTCAAGAACATTACCGAAAGCCAGATCGAGAAAGTGCGCTGCGGTGCGGAGTTCATCCTTCGGAAGAAGGGTGTAGGTTCTATTCGTAAGAATTGCGTTCTTGCAAAGAACGCAAATGACATTCCCATCTTCTTGATTGAGGACGGGGCCGTTGAGGTAGAAAGCAACGGCAGGCAAATTATTTTGCATGCTGTAGAGGGAGCTGCCAAACGCAGCTTCCCAGTCTACATTTGCTGGGAGCCGGTTTCCCAGGAAAATTATGACCAGGTGCCTGGCATCTATGGTGCCTGGCCCAAGGACAACGGCTCCACCACGCTTAAGGTGGTGGATGGCAAGTGCTACAACTTGCCGGAGGAACACCTCGCAGCTCTTGTGATTGAGGTGGGTGTCCCAGATTGGATTGATGTATGCGGGTTTCCCGTGCATCAACACGGAGAAACTTATGAACTGATCCGAACTGATTGGGGAGGAGACGTTCGCATGGGCCGAATTGAAGAAGCCCTGTGGGTCCTGTATGGTCCGCAGGACGTCAACATCCTCAGCCTGGCTGAAGAGTCGGCTAAATCCTATGTGGCCATCATTGATGGCAAAGAATATTCTTTGGAGGAGGTTTTTGGTTGATACCAGAACTTTTCCAATACTCCCAATAACAGAGGGAGTGAGAGTTGGTCCAAATTGGCTTAATCTTGCACATTTGCAAGATTAAAGAGAAAAGGGTGTTTTTCTATTTTTAGAAAGGCACTTTTTTCTTATTGCAAATTCTATTTTTAGAGTGTATAATACTAATGACAATACAATAAGAGGTTTATGGGTAGAACCTTAAAAACCTAAATACATTATGCAAGGAATGAATTTAAAAATGAAAATAGGAATAGTAGGACTTCCAAATGTAGGAAAAAGTACCTTATTTAATGCAATAACAAATGCTGGTGCTGAATGTGCAAATTATCCATTTTGCACGATAGAACCAAATGTAGGAGTTGTTCCAGTGCCTGATGAGCGATTAGATAATTTAGCTAAAATTTACAATCCTCAAAAAGTAACTCATGCAATAATTGAGTTTGTTGATATTGCTGGCTTAGTGAAAGGTGCAAGCAAGGGAGAAGGTTTAGGAAATAAATTTTTATCACATATAAGAGAAACAGATGCAATATGTGAGGTTGTAAGATGCTTTGAGGATTCAAATATAGTGCATGTTGATGGAAGCATAAATCCGGTAAGAGATATTGAAACAATAAATTTAGAACTTATATTTGCAGATTTAGAGACTGTTGAAAAAAGAATAGATAAAAGTAGTAAAATGATTAAGGCAGATAAAAAGTATCAGTTTGAATTGGAAACATGGAAGAAAGTTAAGGAAGCATTGCAAAACGGTAAAATGGCAAGAAGCTTGGAATATTCAGAAGAAGAACTTGAAATTGTAAAAGATGCCTTTCTACTTACAATGAAACCTATTTTATATGTGGCAAATGTATCTGAAGATCAGCTTTCTGATGATAATGATGCAAGTGTTAATGCTGTTGTAGAATATGCAAAACAAGATAAAGCGGAAGTTATAAAGCTTTGTGTAAAAATAGAAGAAGAATTATCAAGCTTAGATGGTGAAGATAAAAAAGAAATGCTAGAGGCACTCGGCTTAGAAGAGTCTGGATTAGACAAAGTAATAAAATCAAGCTATGATTTATTAGGATTAATGTCTTTCTTAACTGCTGGAGAACCAGAGGTAAGGGCATGGACAATAAAAAAAGGAACAAAAGCACCACAGGCAGCAGGAAAAATTCATTCAGATATTGAAAGGGGATTTATAAGAGCTGAAATTGTTTCATATGATGATTTGATGAAAGAAGGATCAATGCTTGCTGCTAAAGAAAAAGGTCTAGTACGTTCTGAAGGTAAAGAATATATAATGCAAGATGGAGACATAGTTTTGTTTAAATTTAATGTATAAAAGAATACTATTAATAATTAAAAGACGTCCTTAGGGATGTCTTTTTTTTATACGATATAATAATTTTAGCTAAAATCATTACACGAAATGGACAAAATCTTTTGCGTGAAACGGGGCAAGTCATCCAATAAGCAATTGAATGAGAAATTCACAAAACTTTCACAATTAAATTAGCAATCTCTATTGACTTTTGCTAAAATGAGTTGTATTATATACACAGTTTAGCAATCAACACAAAAGAGTGCTAAAAAGAGGTGAATAAAATTGGATGACAGAAAGAAAAAAATACTACAAGCAATCGTAGAAGAATATATAGAAACGGCTGAGCCTGTAAGCTCTAAGGCACTTGTAGAAAAACATGGAATTGAGTATAGCAGTGCAACAATAAGGAATGAAATGGTTGAACTTGAAAAAGAAGGATTACTAGATAAACCACACACATCAAGCGGTAGAATTCCATCGGCACAAGGCTACAGGTACTATGTTGACGAATTATTAAATTATAATGATATTAGTCTTCAAGAAATAAAATATATACAAAGTCAGCTTGCAACTAAGGTTAACCAAATAGAAGATTTAACCAAAATTGCAACAACAACTCTTTCGGAAATTACACACTACACCTCAGTGGGAATTGCTCCAAGAGTGTCATCACAAAATATAGAAGAAGTTAAATTTGTACTTCTTGGGTCAAAACTTTTAATGGCAATAATACTTACAGAACAAGGCCTTATAAAAGAAACAATAATAAAATTTGACGAAGATATTACTCAGGATCAAGTTGATACATTGACATATTTGTTTAATAATAAACTAAGAGGCAGACCGATTACACAAATAGATAAGCCTTTGGAGGAATATATTCATTCTGAAATGAGCAATATATTAAAAGTAATAAAACCTGTATTAGAACAAATTAATAAAGCGATAAATGAAGATATTCCAGTATACATGGAAGGGGCAGACAAATCGTTTGAACTTCCAGAATTCAAGAGTCTGGACATTGCTAAAAACTTTGTAAACATCCTAGATACGGATAAAACAAAGGAAATGATAGATGTTCTAAATAATAAAGATAGTGAAGATGAAATTAATGTATACATTGGAGACGAGAGTATTGATAAGGCATTAAAAGACTTTAGTATAATTACTTTTAAGAGAAAAAAACAGGGGAAAGATTTAGGCACTATTGCAATAATTGGACCAACAAGAATGGATTATTCAAAAGTAATATCCGCAATGAAGTATATAGGTAAAAAATTAGATGAAGATAAGCAAATAGATAAAAAGAGCAAAAGAAGAATGTTAAGTAAAGGAGAAGGTGAAAATAGTGGAAAATAAAGAAGAGCAAAGAAAAGAAAACAGCGAAGCAAAAAAGGAGCACGAAGAAAAACAAAATCAAGAAAATAACAAAGAAAAAGAACTTAATGAGAAATTATCAAAAGTTAAGGATGAACTAGAAGATGTTAAGGATAGACATACAAGGCTAATTGCAGAATTCGACAACCTAAAAAAACGTAGTGCTAAGGAAAGAGAAAATTTATATGGCTCAATAATGGGGGATGTTATATCATCTTTATTACCAGTGCTAGATAACCTAGAAAAAGCGGCTGAAGCAGAATCAAAAGATGAAGAATATAAGAAGGGAATTGAACTTGTATTAAAGCAATTTAAAGATGTACTTACAGCTAATGGAGTAAAAGAAATAGAAGCAGTTGGGCAACCCTTTGACCCAGAGCTTCACGAAGCGGTAAGCATGATACAAGATGAAAATCTTGGCGAAAAAATAGTTGCTACAGAATATAGAAAGGGCTATATGATTGGAAATAAGGTGATACGCCATTCGATGGTTGTTGTAGCCAACTAAAATAGTATAAAGTAAGTTTAATTAGTTATTAATTTTAAAAAATATATAGAACTTAAGAAAATTTAATATAGAAAAATAACTTTAGTATAGTAAAATAGGGAGGAAATTTATTATGGGAAAAATTATAGGTATTGATTTAGGTACAACAAATTCATGTGTTGCGGTTATGGAAGGTGGAGAGCCAGTTGTTATTCCTAATGCAGAAGGAAATAGAACAACTCCATCAGTAGTTGCATTTTCAAAAAATGGAGAAAGATTAGTAGGACAAATAGCAAAACGTCAAGCTGTTACAAACCCAGATAATACAGTTATTTCAATAAAAAGAAAAATGGGTACAGCTGAAAAGGTTAAAATAGAAGGAGAAGAATTCTCTCCACAAGAAATTTCTGCTATGATATTACAAAAATTAAAGACAGATGCAGAAAATTATTTAGGACAAAAAGTTACACAAGCTGTTATTACAGTTCCAGCTTACTTCTCAGATAGCCAAAGACAAGCTACAAAAGATGCTGGTAAAATTGCGGGACTAGAAGTATTAAGAATTATAAACGAGCCAACAGCTGCAGCTTTAGCTTTTGGTATGGATAAAGAAGATCAAGACCAAAAAATAATGGTATATGATTTAGGTGGTGGAACATTTGATGTTTCTATACTTGATATTGGTGATGGAGTATTCGAAGTTCTTGCTACAAATGGTAACACACACTTAGGTGGAGATGACTTTGACCAAAGAATTATAGATTATTTAATATCAGAATTCAAAAAATCAAATGGAATAGATTTATCAACAGACAAAATGGCTATGCAACGTTTAAAAGAAGCAGCAGAAAAAGCTAAAATAGAGCTTTCTGGTATGCAACAAACACAAATTAACTTACCATTTATCACAGCAGATGCTCAAGGACCAAAACACTTAGACGTAACATTAACAAGAGCTAAATTCGAAGAATTAATTAGAGATTTAGTTGACGCTACAAGAGTGCCAGTAGAACAAGCTATGAAAGATGCTGGAGTTACAGCAAATGATATTCATAAAGTTCTATTAGTTGGTGGATCAACAAGAGTTCCATGTGTACAAGAAGAAGTTAAGAAAATAACAGGAAAAGACCCAGATAAGGGAATAAACCCAGATGAATGTGTTGCAA
>CAKOXG010000038.1 GCA_934130025.1 uncultured Clostridia bacterium | reverse complement strand
CTGGGAGTCCGTTTGGAAGTCCATTTGGATTAAGAGCAATAGAGTGGGATGGAACAATATAATTGGAATTATTTATGGTTCCAATTTTTGTTTTTTTGCTCTTTTTGCTTGACAAATTCAATAAAATGTTGTAAAGTATAATAGCATTACAAATTAGACATGCAGAGATTATAAATATTATAATTTATGTTGTGAGAGGATAAAGGTATGGAGAAGAAAGTTCAAATTGGTATGTTATGCGAAATATATGGTAAGCTTTTAACTAAAAAGCAGTATTCTATTTTGAATGATTATGCCAATGCAGACTTATCTTTAACTGAGATTGCAGAAAATAACAATATAACAAGGCAAGCGGTAAACGATATTGTTAAGAAAGGGGAAAATAAGCTTTTGGAATATGAACAAAAGCTGGGGATTATGAAGAAAACTATTAACCAAGAAAAACAGATTCAAAATATTCTTTCTGAATTGAATAAAATTACAGATGCTTCTTCAGATAAGAAGATTGAGAAAATTTTGAATAGTGTTCGAAAAGAATTAACAAGTTTAGATGCGTAATTATATTGTTGCATAATGCAAATATAACTAAAAGATAAATTAAGAGGAGGATACAGAATATGGCTTTTGAAGGACTATCTTCTAAATTGCAAGAATTTACAAAGAAATTAAGAGGAAAAACAAGAATTACAGAATCAGATTTAAAGGAAATGCTTAGAGAAGTAAAGCTTGCATTGTTGGATGCAGATGTAAACTACAAAATTGTAAAAGAGTTTATAGCAAGCATAAAGGAAAAAGCCCTTGGCCAAGATGTATTAAAGTCTTTAACTCCAGGACAACAGGTTGTAAAAATTGTAAAAGATGAGCTTATAGAATTGCTGGGAGGAACAGAAAGTAGAATTAATTTTAGCCCAAATCCACCAACAATTATAATGCTTGTTGGTTTGCAAGGCTCAGGAAAAACTACAACCGCAGGAAAGCTTGCAAATCTTCTTAGAAAAGAAGGAAAAAAACCTTTATTAGTAGCGTGTGATGTATATAGACCAGCTGCTATTAAGCAGTTGCAAGTAGTTGGGAGCCAACTTAACATACCTGTATTTGCAAATGAAGAGTCAAAAGATGTAGTTTATATTGCAAAGCAGGCAATAGATGTTGCTTATTCAAAGATGAATGATGTAATAATATTAGATACAGCAGGAAGACTTCAAATAGATGAAGATCTTATGGATGAACTTAAGAATGTAAAAGCTAAAGTTCATCCACATGAAATACTTCTTGTAGTAGATAGTATGACAGGACAGGAAGCGGTAAATGTTGCACAAGGTTTTAATGATGCACTAGGAATTGATGGGGTTATTCTTACAAAATTAGATGGAGACACTCGTGGTGGTGCTGCATTATCTGTAAAGAAAACAACAGGAAAGCCTATTAAATTTATAGGAACAGGTGAAAAATTAAGTGAACTTGAAGTATTCCATCCAGATAGAATGGCATCAAGGATTCTTGGAATGGGAGATGTGCTATCAATAATAGAAAAGGCTGAGGAATCTTTTAGCCAGGAAGAAGCTGAAAAGCTTGCAAGCCAGCTTAATAAAAAGGAGTTTGATTTAAACGATTATTTGGCACAGTTAAGGCAAGTTAAGAAAATGGGGTCTTTCTCATCTCTATTGAAAATGGTTCCTGGAATGGCGAATATAAAGGATTTGAAAGTTGATGATAAGGAGTTTACAAGGATTGAGGCAATTATTTGCTCAATGACAGATAAAGAAAGAAAAAATCCAAGATTACTTAATGGGCAAAGAAGACTAAGAATTGCCAAAGGTAGTGGCACAACAGTTACAGAAATTAATAGATTTATGAAATCATTTGAAGTTACTCAAAAAATGATGAAACAAATGAAAGATAGAAAGTCTATTAAAAAGATGATGGGACAAATGAAAAATATGGACCCAGAAGAATTGAAAAAATTACAAAATTCAATGAAATAAAAGTGTTTTTAATATTTTTCCTAAATAAGGAAGAAATTAATATATAAAATTTATAAATATTTTTGGAGGTGAATTTATAATGGTAAAAATTAGATTACAAAGAGCAGGTGCAAAAAAAGCTCCATTCTATCACATTGTTGTTGCAGATTCAAGATCACCAAGAGATGGAAGAATAGTTGAAAAAATTGGAACATATGATCCAATGACAAATCCAGCTACAATCAAACTTGATAAAGAAAAGGTTGCTACATGGATAAAAAATGGTGCAAAGCCAACAGACACAGTTAAAGCTTTAATCGAAAAAGCACAATAATTTTTAGGTGCAGAAAGGCAAAGCTATGGAAGAAATTTTAAAAACAATATTGGTTAGCCTAGTTGACAATAAAGATGAAGTTCAAATTACCAGAGTGGATGATGAAAGAGGCGTTTTGCTAAGAGTAAAAGTTGCAAAGGATGATATGGGCAAGGTTATTGGAAAACAGGGCAGAGTTGCTAAGGCAATTAGAACTGTTATGAAATCAATTACATCTAAAGAAAACAAAAAAGTTGGAATTATATTTGAAGAATAATTAAGGAGTTATCATGCAGAAATACTTAGAGGTTGGTCAAATTGTAAATACATTTGGAATAAAAGGCGAGGTTAAGGTTAAGCCTTTTACAGATGATTTAGAAAGATTTGAAGAGCTAAAAAATGTTTATGTGGAAAAGAAAAAAGAGCTGATTTTATATGAAATAGAGAATGTAAAATTTAGCAAGAATATGGTAATTTTAAAGCTAAAAGGAATAGAAAATCCGGAAGATGCACAAAAATTTAAAGGTTGCTATCTTAAAATAGATAGAAAAGATGCAAGAAAACTTCCAAAGGGAACATACTTTATAGCTGACTTAATTGGATTGGATGTATATACTGATGAAGGAAATTTGCTTGGAAAAGTAAACGACATTTTCAATAGGGGAAGTAGCGACATCTATTCTATAAAGAATGATGAAGGCAAAGAAATTTTACTTCCAGCAATAGAAGATGTAATAAAGCAAGTTGATTTAGATAATGAAAAAATAATAGTTCACATTATTGATGGACTTTTATAATGAGACGTAATAGGAGATGAAAAATGAGATTTGATGTACTAACATTATTTCCAGAAATGTTTGAACCACTAAAACATAGTATTATTGAAAGGGCTTCAAGGAAAAATCTCATAGATATTAATCTTGTTAATATAAGAGATTTTTCACAAGATAAGCATAAAAAAGTAGATGATACACCTTATGGTGGAGGAGCAGGAATGGTAATGAAACCAGATGTTGTGTATGATGCTTACAAATCAGTTAAGAGCCAAAATTCAAAAGTGATTTTTCTATCGCCTCAAGGGAAAAAACTTGACCAGAAAAAAGTCCAGAGTTTAGCTAAGGAGAGTAATTTAATTCTTCTATGTGGACACTATGAGGGAATAGACCAAAGAGTTTTAGATGAAATTGTTGATGAGGAAATATCTATTGGGGATTATGTACTAACAGGTGGAGAGCTGCCAGCGATGGTACTGATAGACGCAGTTAGTAGATATGTGGATGGAGTTCTTTCAAAGGATTCTACCAAGGAGGAATCTTTCTCACAAGGGTATTTGGAATATAATCAATATACAAGGCCGGAAGAATTCTTAGGAAGAAAAGTACCAGAAGTGTTACAATCTGGAAACCACCAGAACATAGAAAAATGGAAAAGTGAAAATTCTTTAGTAAATACATATAAAAAAAGGCCGGATCTTCTTTCTGAAGAGGATATTGAAAAGGCTAAAAGAATCATTAATGAAATTGATTAAAATTAGAAAATTAAAGAAAGGAGAATATCGATGGATATTATAAAATCAATAGAACATGAACAATTGAAAAATAAGATTCCAGACCTTAAAGTTGGTGATACTGTAAGAGTACATCAAAGGATTAAGGAAGGAAACAGAGAAAGAATCCAAGTATTCGAAGGAATAATTATAAAGAAACAAGGTGGCGGAGTTAATGCTACATTTACAGTTAGAAGAATTGCTTATGGAGTAGGAGTTGAGAAAACATTCTTAATTCATTCACCATTAGTAGAAAAAGTAGAAGTAGTAAGAGTTGGTAAAGCAAGAAGAGCTAAATTATACTACTTGAGAGATAGAGTTGGAAAGGCTGCTAAGACAAAAGAAGATGTTGGTGCTAAAATAGAATCTAAATATATAGATGTAAAAGCAACAGCTGAAGAAGTTAAGAAAGTTGAAGCAACTGTAGCTCCAGCTGAAGAACCAGCAGCAGAAGCACCTGCTACAGAAGCAACAGAAGCTCCAAAAGCAGAATAATTTATAGAAATATAAAATAAAACTTCATAAAATTATAGAAAAGTAAATCATATTTTGTAAATAACAAGATATGATTTATTTTTTTGCAAATTGTAAATTGCAAGATATGATTTCTTTTTTTTGCAAATTGTAAATTGCAAGATATGATTTTATATTTCAAAAATTTATAAATTGAAATATATCATTTTATATTTCAAGAATTTATAAATTGAAAGATATGATTTTTTTTCAAAATTTGCATAATTCCATAAAAAAAGGTAAAGATAAAAAAAGATTAAAAGATATTTATAAAAGAAATAAGAAAGGAGATTCAAGTGGAAAAACATTTGATGATAACAGGAACCTCAACTGTCTCATGGAAAGACGCAATAGTTAGAACGATTGCAGAGGCTTCAAAAACAATAGATTATTTATCAGGAGTAACAATATTAAATCAGAAAGCAAAAATAAATGGAAGCAAAATAACGGAATATTATGTGGATTTAGATATAACATTTTTGCTAGATAGAGACAGAAAATAGAATATTTAAAGAAAGGATTTTTGTATGGAAAAGATTAATACACCGAAAGAATATAACGATTATGTCGATAAAAAGTCGCCTAATTCACCAATATTAAAAGACTGCTTTAATGCCTTTTGGGTTGGCGGACTGATTTGTTCTATTGGACAGCTAATTTTAGATTTCTGTTTATATAAGGGTATGGATAATACAATTGCATCAACAATAGTTTCTATTTCGTTAATTGCAATTTCAGCTATTTTAACAGCTTTAAATGTATTCAATAGAATTGGAAAATTTGCTGGAGCAGGTTCGTTAGTACCAATTACAGGATTTGCAAATTCAATTGTATCTCCTGCTATAGAATATAAATCTGAAGGATATGTTATGGGAGTTGGGGGTAAGATGTTTACCGTTGCAGGGCCTGTACTTGTATTTGGAATTTCAGCTTCTGTAATAGTAGGAATCATTGCAACATTATTTTCATAAGAAAATGATACTATAAGAAAGCTTTAATTTAAAAGAAAGGATGAAATTTATGAAAAGACTTGGAAAGCAAACTATCAGTTTTGATAATCCACCCAAAATAATTCAAGCTGCTTCTATTGTTGGCCCTAAGGAGGCTAATGGCCCAATGGCCAAATACTTTGATAAATGCTTGGAAGATGAATTTTGGGGTGAAAAATCTTGGGAAAAAGCTGAGAGCAAAATTATAAAAGAAACCACAAACCTTGCGATTGCAAAAGCAAATTTAGGTGCAGCTGATATAGATTATTGCTTTGCTGGGGATCTTTTAAACCAGTGTATATCTAGTGACTTTGGGTTAAGAGATTCGAATATTCCGTATTTTGGAGTATTTGGAGCATGCTCAACCTTTGTGGAGAGTATGTGCTTAGGAGCAGTGTTTGTAGAAGGGAATGCTGCAAAGAATGTACTTTGTGCAACATCTAGTCATTTTTGTAGTGCAGAGAAGCAGTTTAGGTTCCCATTAGAATTAGGAACACAAAGACCACCAACAGCGCAGTGGACTGTGACTGGAGCTGGTGCCGTTGTCTTATCAAATGAAGGTGATGCTCCTATGATAACAAATATTACACCAGGTAAAATTGTAGATATGGGGATTAAAGATGCAAATAACATGGGAGCTGCGATGGCCCCAGCTGCTTTAGATACATTAATTACTCATTTTCAAGATACTGGAAGGAAACCAAGCTATTATGATGCAATAATAACAGGAGATTTAGGCCATATTGGAAAAAAAATATTAAGCGAAATGGCTCAAAGTAAAGGATACAATATAAATGCAAACTATAATGATTGTGGTGTTTTAATGTTTGACAAAGAAAAACAAGATACACATTCTGGTGGAAGTGGATGTGCGTGTATTGCTACTGTTTTTTCTGGATATTTTTTCAAACAATTGCAAGAAAAGAAAATAAAAAGATTACTTCTTATGGCTACAGGAGCACTCATGAACTCTACAAGTATGCAGCAAGGTGAGAGCATTCCAGGAATTGCACATGCAGTTTCAATAGAAGTAAAATAAAGTAAATAGGAGGAGAATGATTATTTTAGCTTAAATAATCATACAAGTTTAATTATGGAATTTATTCAAAGTATAGATTGGCTTCAAATGTTACGCTGCTTTGTAACTGGTGGAGCAATATGTATAATAGGTCAGATTTTGCTTGATAAAACAAAGCTTACTCCTGCAAAGATACTAGTGATATTTGTTACAGTTGGAGCAATTTTAGGAGGGCTTGGACTTTACAAGTATTTAATAAATTTTGCAGGTGCTGGAGCTACTGTACCACTAACAGGGTTTGGTGCAAACCTTTCAAAAGGAGCTATAGAAGCTGTTAAGGAAAATGGATTGGTTGGAGCATTTATAGGAGGAGTAAAAGCAAATGCCGGAGGAATTGCAGCAGCAGTATTTTTTGGATATATTGCGTCATTAATTGCAAAACCAAAAATAAAAAAACAATAAAATATAATTTTTGCTAGCATTTTCATTTTTTATATGGTAGAATGAAAAGGTAAAAATAAATGAAGGGATAGAGTAAAAATGGAAAATGAAGCAAAAAAACAAGGCAGTTATGTAACTGGAATAATTGGAGCAATATTGGGTGGAACCATTGCAACCATTCCATGGGTGTTAGCATATGTGTATGGTAATGTGATGCTATCTTTGCTAGCAGTTCTAATTGCAGCTGGAGAATTTTATGGTTATAAAATATGCAGAGGAAAAATGGAAAAAAAGCTTCCAGCAATTATAATGATTTTAGCTATTATAATTGTAACAGTTGTAACACTTTTAGTAATACCAGCAGTATTACTTGCAAAAGAGGGATTGCCCGTTACAACTCAAGCAATAAAAAATTTATATTCATTTGGAGAATTTTCTACTGCAATAATAAAAGATTATGCAATTTCAGTAATATTCACTATTTTAGGTGCTAGTGTAGTTACAAGTTCTATAAAAAAGCAGTTAGCTGATAATGTTAGTAATGTGACACTTGATTTTTCAAATAATGAAGAACAAAAAAGATTAAAAGAAGAAGCAATAAAGGTACTAAAGCCTGTATTCCAAAGGTATGATGCACTACATGAAGATTCAACAATGACAAAAGAAGAAATATTTGCAGAGGTTGAGCAAAATAGTAAGATATATTTTAACTGTCTAAAAAATTACGGAATAATAAAAAAATATAAAGGAAGATACTATTATGCTGAGTCAGCAGAGAAAAATGAGAAAACAAAGAGTTCTGCTGGAAAAATAAGCTTTATAATTGCAACTGTACTTATTGTGATTTTAGTAATTACAGTTGTATTAGGAGGAACAAATTCTACAACACTCATTCAAAATGAAGATGTAAGTTACGAAGTAGAAGATGGATGGAACATATTGCAAGAATATAATGAAAGTAGCTCAGGATGGTCATATTATAAATATATAAATTCAAAACCAAATTATAATCAAGAAGCTACAAACGAAATAGACTATTCTTCAGAACCTGCTGTAATACGAATATCATATGACAAAAAGTCTGAGGATAATTCACAAACTTTTAGCTCAGTTCAAGAAATGAAGGAAACAATAGAGGCTTATATTAATGAAGTTTTACTTCCAGATAGATATGGAATAGATACAATAACAACTAAAAAAGGTTATTCTGCTGTAAAGGTTAAAACGGAGTATGATAGCGATCCAACAGAGATAGATTACTATTATTATATTTACAATGATGGAAAACTTGCATATGTAGATGGTTATACTTTTAATACTGAAGATAAAGAAGAGCTTGAAAGTACATTAGATAGCTTAATAGATTCATTTGCTTGGCAATATTAAAAAGAAACTCTGAAACATTTCTGCTTCAGAGTATTCTTTGCTTTTTGACTTTTCTATCAATCTAGTAAGAGAAATTAGAAGAAGCCATTAATTGGCGGCATTTCTCTATCATCTTCTTCATCAGAAGATGTGTCCTTCCGGGTATTAGGATAAAAAATATCCTTAAACTCCCCAAAGGTGAAGAACGCATCGTTCTCTCGATTGTAGAGGAGGGCTTCCTCTGCAATCATAGTGAAGAACCGTTTCTGCCTGCCATCAGGCAACGAACTAATCTGGTAGAAAAGTTCATCGCCAGGGATCATATCCCAAAAAGCTTGTTTCATAGATAACCTCCACTGTCTAAAAAGTGAACATAATAATATTATAGCGTAAAAAGTGATAAAAAGCAAGAAAAGTTAAGCAAATATACAATTTCTGCATAAAAATTGGTGTTATTAATATATTAGAATGGAATGATATTTAAAAATGTGAAAGTTTTGTGAAAATTAGCAATCTCTATTGACATTTGCTAATAAAAGGTATAAATTATTAGCAGTCGTAAAGAAAGAGTGCTAATAATATTGGCAAGATAAATAATTAAAGACATAAACAGTAATATATGATTAGTGGATGATGAAATTATTTATATAAATAATTCAAATAAAAAATTAATCTCATTATCATGAAAAGCTAATATAATTAGAATTCTAAAAGACGATGAATTACTAAAATTTTTTATAAACTTTGGTAATAAAACAAGGAGGTAATTTAATATGTTAAAACCATTAGCAGACAGAGTTGTATTAAAAATGACAAAAG
>CAKOXG010000037.1 GCA_934130025.1 uncultured Clostridia bacterium | reverse complement strand
CAAGAAGAATCGTTATTTGCAATATAAGTGCTCAAAGTATTTATTTTAAATAATTTGTGACAAATGATTGACTAACCTACAACACTAAAATAAAACAGTGGAGTAAATCTATTGTAATGATTTTATTTATATGATAAAATGTGCGTGAAATAATATAGAAGTATTGGAGATTTATGAAAGAAAATATAGTAAAAGAGGTACAAAGAAACTCAGGAATAGAACTATTAAAAATAATAGGAATGGTATTAATAGCAATATGTCATGCCGTGCCTGTGTATGGAGAATATAATTTAATAAGTTATGTAAATATAGATGTATGTACAACAGATATAAGTGTAATAATAATGGCAATGTTTAGATACTTAGGAGCGATTGGAAACGTGATTTTTGTGGTATCTTCAGCGTGGTTTTTAGTAGATTCTGATAAAATTAGAAAAGAAAAAGTTATAAATATAATATTAAACAATTTTATTGTATCTTTGATATTTTTAGTATCATTAACCAAATTAGGGGTTAATATATCGGAAATTGATATAAAAAAAGCTTTAACTCCAGCAATTACAAGTTTTAATTGGTTTGTTACATGTTATTTGGTATTATACTTAATACATCCACTATTAAATATGACAATAGAAAAATTACAACAAAAAGAATTATTAAAAATAAACATAATATTTTTTATAGTGTATGTGATAATAGGAATATATAACAATTATGCTTTTTTTAGAAGTTCATTACTAGAGATGATTATAATTTATTATAATATAGCGTACATAAAATTATATAGAAAAAGTTTTTGCAGCGACAAAAAAGAAAATATAGGTTATCTTATTATAGGAATAGTAGGATTAATTACAGAAATTCTAATAGTAAATGTAATTGGATTGTATACAAGAAAAGGAAATTTATATTTAATGAAAATGTATAATATGTTAAATCCATTTATAAACATAATTATAATAACCACATTTAATTTATTAAAAAATGTAAATATAAGAAGTAAAATAATAAATTATATTTCTTCTTTATCATTATTATTTTATATAATACATGAAAATTCATTGTTCGCAAATTATGTGAGACCAAAATTTTATCAATTAGTATTTAAATATGGGCATAGAATAGGCTGGATTTTGATAGAGGCAGCATTTTTAATTATATTTGGAATTATAGGTGCTATAATATATAAGGAAACCATAGGAAAAATAGTGAAAATAATTTCGGTAAAGATTAAAGAATTTATAGAAAAAGGTTATAGAAAAATAGAAGAGAGAATATTAAAGCTGAATTAGAAGAAAAAGTGAATTAAACAAGTAAATTTCATTCAACAATATATGAATAGAATTTACTTTTTCAATTCACCCTTACAGTTTGCAAAGCACAATAAGGTAATATAATCTTGAAAAATTTTTTGTAATGTTGTATAATACTATTCAGTCGTAAAAAAGACATATTTCTACATTTTTCATTAAACAAAAATATAAGAATAGTAGGGGAGAAAATGATTAATTTACTTTTTAGTGGTAATGAAAAAGTATTTGATGGAGCTCTCACTGAGCTTATTTCAATTACAAACAAAACGCAAGAAGCAATTACTTGTTATATATTAACAATGGATGTATCGAGAATAAAAAAAGAATATACTCCAATACAAAATGAACAGGTAGAATTCTTGAATGAAGTTGTAAAATCAAAGAATCAAGAAAATAAAGTGATAAAGATAGATGTAACAGAGTTATATGAAACAGAATTTGGTCATGGAAAAAATGAGAATGCTTACTGCACGCCATATACGTTGCTAAGACTGCTGGCTGACTTAATTCCAGAATTGCCAGAAAAAATTCTTTATTTAGATATAGATATGATGGCTGATAAGGATATATCTGAACTTTATAATACAGACATAACGGAATATGAATATGCGGCCGTAAGGGAAAAGTATGGTTCAAGGATTATAAGGCCAGATTATATTAATGCCGGAATGCTATTATTAAATATGAATAAAATAAAAGAAACTGGTCTTTTAGAGAAGGCAAGAAATCTAATTAGAAAGATAAAGCTACCATTTGCAGACCAAGATGCTATATATTGGTCTACAACGTGTAAACTATTACTTCCAAGAAAATATAATGAACAATCAAGTTTCAGAAGAAAAGATTCTGTAATTTGCCATTTCTGCAAAAGACTTATGTATAGGCCATATCCACATATTGAAAACTTTAAACAATGGCAGATAGAAGGAATTCATAAAGAACTTAAATGTTTCAGGTTTGATGATGATCTTGAAGAATACTTAGAATGGAAGAAAAAATTTGAAATAAGAAATAGAGAAAAAATAGAAATAAAGATGTAGAATTGCATTTAATAGGAGGAAAATAAAAAAATGAACGAAAACAATAATGTAATACCAATATTTATGGCAGTAGACAACAACTATATACCTTTTTTAGGTGTTGCACTAAAATCAATAATAGATAATGTATCACAACAAAATAGATACGAAATAAAAGTACTATATACAAGTGTTACAGAGGAAAATAAAAAAAAGATAGAGGAATATCAAACAGAGAATGTAGGTATTGAGTTTGTAAATTTAAGCTATAAGTTACAAGAAATTCAAGAAAAATTATATACTCGCAATTATTTTTCAAACACTACATACTTTAGGTTATTTATACCAGAACTTTATCCAGATTATGATAAAGCTGTATATATAGATAGTGATACAATTACACTTGTAGATATAGCTAAATTATATAATACAGAGATGGGAGATAATTTAATTGCAGGTATTCCAGATGGAGCCGTTCAAGCAATTCCAACATTTCAAGACTATGTAGAAAAAGTTGTAGGAGTATCAAATTATAACAATTATTTTAATGCAGGAATAATTGTTATGAACCTAAAAGCTTTAAGAGAATATAAATTCCAAGAAAAATTCTTATATATGCTTGAAAAAATAAAATTTGAGGTTGCCCAAGACCAGGACTATTTAAATAGACTATGTAAGGGTAGAGTAAAGTTACTAGGATTTGAATGGAATAGAATGCCTGCAATGGGAGAACAAGAGGGAGAGCGTAATATAATTCATTACAATTTGGGATGTAAGCCATGGTATTTTGATAATGTGTTATATCAAGAGTATTTTTGGAAGTATGCAGAGAAAACAGAATTTTATGCAGAAATAAGAGGAATGAAGAATAATTATACTGAAGCAGATAAAGAAAAAGATGATGCAAATAGTTCAAAACTTATAGAGCTGGCCCAAAAAGAAGCCGATTGTGTCGGTGACGATAGAATAAATAGGAGATAGTTGAATGAATACAAAAAAATTGCTTACAATATCAAAAAAAGCAAGACAAGAAAAAGAACAGCAAACAGAAAAAGAGCAAGTGGAGAAGCATGAATACAGAAAAGCTGTGTTAAGAAAAATAGAAGAATTCGAAAAAGAGGGAAAATTCGATGTTGATGTTGAAGATGATCCACCAACTATTGTATTAACTCCAGAGAACATAGATTATTTAAGAGAAAAAATGTCTAGCAAAATTAAGAGAATATTTGCAAACGAAGTTGGAGAAAGATTCTTAGATAATCTGCTTAAAAACAACAAATTAATAATAAAGCAGATAAATGGAATAGAAAACATGAACAAAATTAAAACTGGAGCAATAATAACTTGCAACCATTTTAATCCATTTGACTGTTTTACAGTTGAAAAAGTGTTTAGAACATCGGAAAGTGGCAAAGATAAGAGATTATATAAAGTGATAAGAGAGGGAAATTATACAAATTTCCCTGGACTATACGGGTTCTTTTTTAGAAATTGTGACACATTGCCATTAAGCTCAAATAAGAGAACAATGGTAAATTTCATGAAAGCTGTAGATACAATATTACAAAAAGGGGACTATATACTAATATACCCAGAGCAGAGTATGTGGTGGAATTATAGAAAGCCAAAGCCTCTTAAAAATGGAGCCTATAAGTTAGCTGCCAGAAACAATGTGCCAGTAATACCAGTATTTATAACAATGGAAGAAAGCAATATAATTGGTGAAGATGGATTCAACATACAAGAGTACACTATAAATGTAGAAGAACCAATATATCCAGAATCAGATTTAACAGAAAAAGAGAACACAGAGAAAATGAAAGAAAAAAATGCAAATTTATGGAAAAATGTGTATGAAAAATTTTATAAAATTCCACTTGAGTATACATGTGGAAGTTTTGAGGAAGTTTTCAAGAACGATAATGAATAAGGCAATAATATAGAAGACTGTGGAGACATACATCCACAGTTTTTTATGAAAATAATCTTAGAAAGGTTTTTTATGGAACAAAAAATATTGTATTATACAGATGAATTGAATGATGAGCTTGCACCATCAAAACTAAAGCCAAGGATTATAGATGAAAAATTCAGGTATAAAAAGGGAACAGTTTGGAATGTATGCTCATATATATTGCAAAATTTTATAAGTATGCCAATAAAGATAGGATATTTAAAAATAAAATTTAAGCACAAATTTGTTGGAAAAGAAAAATTAAAAAAATGCAAAAATAAGGGGTATTTTATATATGCAAACCACACTCAACCATTTGCAGATACATTCATACCAAGTGTTGCAAATTATCCCAAAAGAAATTTTTTAATTGTGAATCCTGTTAACATATCTTTGAAGGGAACTGGAACTTTAGTTGAAATGTTGGGAGCAATACCAATTCCATCAGATATAAAAGCAATGAAAAATTTTCTAGAAATAATAGAAGAAAAAATAAAAAACAAAAATTCAATAACAATATATCCAGAAGCACATATATGGCCATATTATACAAAAATAAGACCATTTAAAGCAGTGTCTTTTAAATATCCGGTAAAACTAGATATGCCAGCATTTTCTATAACAAATACATATCAAAGTTATGGAAAAAATAATACAAAAATTCAATTAGTATCATACGTGGATGGACCTTTTTATCCAAATAAGGAATTACCATTAAAACAAAGGCAGCAAGACTTAAGAGATAGAGTATATAATCAAATGGTTGAAAGAAGCAAAAATAGCAATATAGAACACATAAAATATATAAAAAATGTTGACTAAATGTATAAAAAAATATAAAATAAAAGTAGATTCTAAAGAGAAAATGGAGGAAATCTTTATTATGAAAAACATGCAGAGCAAAAAAAATAAAAAAATAGATAATGAACATGGAATTACCCTTATTGCGTTAGTGGTTACAATGGTGGCAATATTTATTCTTGCAGGAGTAAGCATAAGATTAGTTACGGGAGACAATGGGTTAATAAAAAAGGCAACAGATGTAAAAAACCAAGTAGAAAAAGAAGCTGAAAATGAAGAAAAGGAAAGAGAAGAACTTACAAAACAAATTTATAATAAATAAAATGCAAAAGAAAGAAAAGTCTAAAAAATTTTAGGCTTTTCTTTTAGATTGCTTGATTTTTATTCCCTGATTTGTCAGGCCTGTCAATTGCTTCAACGTCCTTAAAATATGGAGAATCAAAAAAGTCTTTAAGTTCAATATTGAATCCTTCGCATATATGAATTAAAGAGCTTACAGTAGGTTCCTTAACTTTGCCACGACGAAAATCACTAATAATAGAATTGGAAATACCTGCTAAATATGAAAGTTTATAAGCAGATAAATCTCGTTCTTTTAATAATTGTGTAATTCTAAGATTAATTGCTTCAGAAGATAGCATTATAATAAACCTCCTAACTTATATATTGATAAGTATAGCAAACTAATTCTTAAAAATAATCGGAAACATCCGAACATAAGGCGATTAAAGAAGATTATTGTCGAAATATTTGTTTTATATAAATGGTTTTTAAATTATAATTGAATTTATCAAAAAAGTTTGATAGAATAAGTGAAAATATATAAAAGATGAGAATGAAATTGAATGAAAAATTGTATTAAAGATAGAGAGGAATGTGATTAAAATGGCAAATGAAAATAAAAAAATAATAAATGATTTATTAGATAGAATAAAAGTTACAGATAAAAATAGAGCTATAGTAGAGCAAATAAGGGAATATCTAGATGCAAATAAATATCAAGAAGCACTAGAAGAACTTAGAAAATTGCAAACTTTTGGGAACATAGAATACATTGATTACCAGGAAGTAAAAGAAAAAGAAGCTCAAGTAAGGGAAAGAAAAAAAGAGGAAGAAGTTGGTTACCCAAAAGAGCTAGCTGATACAACTCTTGAAAAAAGATATATAGGGTTATTGCTAAATGATGTAAAACAAATATCGGCTTATTATTTTCTTTATGAGGACTGTTGTTTTCAAGATGAGGAAATGTTTGAAATATACAAAACAGTACTGTTTACAGATGCTGAACAATATGCTCCAGAAATTGCAAAAAGAGATTTTAATTTTGCAAGAAATCCAGAAAAACTAACTGATTTAAAATATCAGATCCAAATGGATTATGAAGACTCTAAGTTTACTATGGAGAAAACATATACAGAACTAAAAAAATTATTTATCTTAAGAAAAAGTTGCAAAAATAACCCTATTAGACATACACAGGAAAAAATTGCTGAAATAGTAAGTTATGATTTGTACGACAAAATGTCTGTGGAAGAGGTTATTGACGCAATTGACCAGGTAACCACAACTGAAAAATTTAAGAGATCTGTTTTAAATGACGGACTTACAAATTTTTTAGTAACAGGGGACAATACATTAACAAATGGGCTTTCACTTCCTTTTAAAATTCTATCTAGTGTATTTAAAGGAATTAGGCAAGGAGAAACTATGGCATTTGCGATGCCTTCAAATGCAGGAAAAAGTAGATTCATAATAAATTTAGCTACATATATCGCTTTAGTACACAAGAAAAAGGTTCTTATAATATCAAATGAAATGTCTGAAGAAAAAATGAAGTTATGTTTAATAACAACAATATTAAATCATCCAGACATACAAAGACTTCATGGTCAAGAAATAAAGAAAACAGAAGGGGAACTTTTAGAATTTAAGTTTAGGCCAGATAATCCAAGTGAAGTTGAAACAGATAAAGATGGATTTGTTTTACAAAAAGAAGGAGAATCAAGAGCAGAATTTTCTAGAAGACTTGCCGAAATTTCAACTGAATTTACCAAAACAGTAAAGGCAATGAATTGGCTGAATAAACAAGTAAATAATTCAATTTACTTTATAAATATAACAGACCATACAAATGATGAACTTAAAAAAGTTATAATGAATTATTATTACAAAGAACACGTTGAATATGTATTTTACGATACATTAAAAACAGATATAGACAATATTGGAAATGGTGAAGAGTTAAAGAAAACAGCTACAATACTTTCAAACCTAGCACAAAACTTTAATATGTTTATAGGGTCAACATTGCAACTTGCAGAAACTGCAACAGACCCAATTAACCTAAATATAAACGATTTAGCTGTTAGTAGAACAGTTAAGGAAGTATTGGACACACTTTGCTTATTTAAACAAATTCATAAAGAGAACTATGGAAAATATGAATATTCATTAAACGAAGTAGATGACAATTACTTTGATTTAAAAAATTATGATGACCCAGATGAAAGGTATTATGCTTGTGTTGTTGATAAAAACAGAGCAGGCGCAAAACCAAAGCTATTATTTAATTTGAATTTGGCTTATAATAGATGGGTTGAGCTTGGATATCTACGTTTAAAAGATTGAAGCTGCGCATTTATCAATTATGCACAAGAGCATTTGAATTAGAATAAAATAAGAATCTCGCAAAAAATGCGGGATTTTTTTACAATGTCATTTATTTGTCACTTTGATAGAGTATTATAATTTTAGTAAAAAAATTGAAAATACAATTTTTCAAGAAAGGAAAACATAATGGAAATTTTAAGAGTTGAAGATTTAGTTAAAACTTATGGGAAAGGTGAAAATCAGGTTAATGCAGTTGACCATGTTTCTTTTTCAATAGAGAAGGGAGAGTTTGTTGCAATAGTAGGTGCAAGTGGAAGCGGAAAATCAACATTGCTACATCTGCTTGGAGGAGTGGATAGACCAACATCTGGCAAAGTATTTATAGATGGAAAGGATATTTATTCTTTAAATGATGATAATTTAGCAATATTTAGAAGAAGGCAAATTGGTCTAATTTATCAATTTTACAATTTAATTCCTATATTAAATGTTAAGGAAAACATAACCCTGCCATGCGACCTAGACGGACAAAAGGTAGATGAAAAAAGGTTGAATGATTTAATAAAGACTTTGGGATTGGAGAAAAGAGAAAAGCACCTTCCAAACCAGTTATCTGGAGGGCAACAACAACGTGTATCAATAGGAAGAGCAATGATAAACAATCCAGCATTAATGCTTGCAGATGAGCCAACCGGAAATCTAGATTCGAAGGCAAGTGATGAAATAATTTCATTATTGAAACTATCAAATAAAAAGTTTAATCAAACTGTTGTAATAATTACACATGATTTAGAAATTGCAAAAGAGGCGGAAAGAGTTATAACAATAGAAGATGGAAAAATAATAAAAGATGAGAAAAACTTTGCCTAATAAAAAGAAGCCTTATGGGCGAAAAAGGAGATTATACAATGAATATTTTAAATAAATTGACTAAGAAAAATTTATTGCTTAATAAAAAGCGTACAATTGTTACAATTATTGGTATAATGCTATCTACTGCACTTGTTTGTGCAGTTGCAGGGCTGGTTACAAGTGCACAACAAACATTTATAAATCTTATAAAAAATGCTGATGGAGATTATCATGTTGCATTTGCAAATGTGCCACAGGAGCAGCAAAAATATATAATACAAAATAATTCTGTTGAGAGTTATTTTACAACGAAAGAGCTTGGGTATAGTAAATATGACGAGATTCAAAATGAGGATAAACCTTATATTTATCTTATCTCTATGAATGAAAATGCTTTTACTAAGGGTGCTTTTAAATTGGTAGAAGGACGAATGGCTAAAAATGAAAAAGAGATTGTTATTTCACAACATTTGATTGATAATGGTAGAGTTAAGATAAAGGTTGGAGATAAAATTACTCTAGATGTGGGAACAAGAAAGCTTATGGATGGTAGCAAGCAAAATCAGAAAAATCCATATCTTGCAAATTCTTCAAAAGAGTACATAATGGAAAAAACAGGGGATACAGGCGATAGCAAGAATTACGAGGAGCAGATTGTTGATAGTGCTCAAAGAGAATACACGGTTGTTGGAATTATGGAAAGACCTAGTATGAATATTGAACCATATACTGCACCTGGATATACAGCAATTACTTATGAAGATAGTAAAAATGAAATTAATGCAGGAAATATAAACAATATTTATATTACTTTAAAAAATCCAAAAGAGTACGAAAGAGTAGAAAAGCAAATTAAAGAGACAATAGAGGCTGAAACTTCGCAAAATATTGATGTAGATGTTAATACTGATTTGCTAAGATTTGAAGGTGTTCTTAGTGAGAGTACCTTAAGTGTTCTTTATGGAATTGCTGGTGTTATTATTGTAATAATAGTTGTAAGCAGCGTGTTTGTAATAAGAAATAGTTTTAGCATTTCGGTTTCAGAAAAAACAAAACAATATGGAATGCTTGCATCTGTTGGTGCAACCAAAAAGCAAATAAGAAAAAGCGTTTTACTAGAAGGCTTATATATAGGAATAATTGCAATTCCACTTGGTATTTTATTAGGAATTATAGCGATTATAATTTTACTATGGATTGTAAATTTGTTATTAGTAGACATGATGGAAGGCACATCATTTGTATATGATGTACCAGT
>CAKOXG010000036.1 GCA_934130025.1 uncultured Clostridia bacterium | reverse complement strand
ATTTTCTTCTCCTTTCGTGAGCACAAAAAAATATGGTATGTAAAAATTAATTTACACACCATATAATACACCATCTTTAAAACAGAGGAAAAAGAGCGCTGACAGGCCTTGTGTCTGTCGCGCTCCGGGGTGAAAAATGGCGATAATAAATATATGAAAAAATATTAAATATTAAAGAAGTGCACAAAGAAGATTTATTGTGCTTTAAGGTTGGTAAGTGCTCAATACGTGTTATTGAGTACTTACTATTTTATTGTGAATTTTACGTGAAATGCTAAAAAAATATTGCAAGGTAAAGCATCTAGTGTTAATATAGTGGATGTAAATAAACTTACGGAAATAATAGATTGGAGGAAAAACAAGTGATAGAAGTTAAAAATGTAACAAAAAAATATGGTAACTTTCTTGCTGTAGATAATATAAGTTTTACGGTTAAAGATGGCGAAGTAGTTGGGCTTCTTGGACCAAATGGAGCAGGAAAAAGTTCAACCATGAATATGATTACAGGCTTTATAGAGCCAACGGAGGGGACAATTACTATAAATGGGTATGATGCCATAAGTAAGCCAATTAAAGCTAAAAGCCAAATTGGTTATATGCCAGAGGGAGTTCCGCTTTATGCAGAATTAACGGTGAAAGAGTTTGTTACATATATGGCAGAGTTAAAAAAAGTACCAAGGAAGGAAAGAAAACAAAGTGTTGAAAAGGTACTAGAGGAAACTGGAATAAAGGATGTAGAAAAAAAGCTTATAAGGAATTTATCAAGGGGATATAAGCAAAGGGTAAGCTTGGCTGGCGCTCTGGTTGGAAATCCTGAAGTTATAATACTAGATGAACCAACGGTTGGATTAGATCCAAAGCAAATAACGGAAATTAGAAAATTGATAAAGGAATTAGGAAAAAAGCATACAGTAATACTTAGTTCACATATTTTATCAGAGGTAAGCCAAATTTGTGAAAGAGTTATTATTATAAATAAAGGAAAGATTCTAGCAATAGATACTCCAGAGAATTTGGAAAAGAAGACTCAAGAGAAAAATGTAATAATAATAACAGTTGAAGATAAAGAAAACAATATGGAAAAAATAAAAAAAGATATACCAGAAATGTTGGAGTGTAAATTAATAAAGAATAATGATGACGGAACAAAACAGTATGTTTTGAAATCAAATGTAGATGTTGATTTGAGGAGAAAGTTATTTGACATTTTGCCAAAGAAAAATATAACTATTTTTGAATTAAAAAAAGCAGAAAAATCATTGGAGGATGCTTTCTTAGCTTTGATAGAAACAAGCACTGAAAAAGAAGATAAGAAAGAAGTAAAACCAGAAGAAAAGAAGGAAAGCAAAGAAGAAAGTAAAAAAGAAAACCAAAAAGAGGAAAAAAAGAAAGACAAAAAAGAAGCTAGAAAAGAAAGCGAGAAGGAAAGCAAAGAAAAAACTAGAAAAGAAAGCGATAAAGAGAGCAAAAAGAAAAGTAAAAAAGAAAATGAGAAAGAAAGTAAGAATAAGAAGATAAAAGAAGGAGGCAATAAATAATGTGGGCAGTATTGAAAAAAGAATTTAAAACATATTTTTTATCACCAATAGGCTATGTTTTTGTTGGAGTATTTTTAGCAATATTTAGTTTATTATTTTACATAACAATAATACAGCAGGGTGTAACAACATTCCAGTATTTATTTTATTATTCTGTAATGTATTCTGTAATATTTGTAATTCCATTATTAACAATGAGAACTTTTTCTGAGGAAAGAAAAAATGGAACAGAGCAATTGCTACTTACATCCCCAAGAAGCATTACAGAGGTAACTCTTGGAAAGTTTTTTGGAGCTGTTCTTGTAATATTAATACCAATAATATTTTCATTTATATATTTAGGAATATTATGTTTCTTTAAAACACCAGATATGGCCACTGTGCTTGTGTCTATGTTTGGCTTTTTATTGGTATCAATGGCATATATTTCTCTTGGAATATTTATTTCGAGTTTAACGGAAAACCAAATTATTGCTGCAATAAGTACTATTGCAATATTTATACTTACTTGGATTTCTCCAAATATATCATCAAATTTAGCAAGTATATCTTTAATAGATAAGTTCCTTCCATTTACAGAAGGAAAATTCCCAATTACAGAAACTATAAGCTTTGTAAGCATAACAATTATGTTTATAATATTAACAATAATTGTTATGAAAAGAAGAAAGCTTGTAAAGTAAAGGAGGGCAACTGTGAAAGAGAAAATAAAAAAATTAATAAAAAAAGGAAAATGGTTAAATAACATGCTACTTACACTGTTACTAATTGCTATAGTCGTGGCAGTTACAGTTGGCATTAATGTATTTGTAGAGAAACAAAATATTTCTAGTATAGATCTTACAAAAGAAAAATTGTATTCATTATCCCAAGAGTCGAAGGATAAAATAAAAAATATAAATCAAGAAACAAAAATAATTCTTTATGGTATGGAAAGTTATTCGGATGTTACAAATTATGCTAATTTATACAATAAAGAAAATTCAAACATAACAACAGAAGTATTATCAAATGCACTGGAGAGGCCTGACCTTCAATCTGAATACGGATTGGGGACTAATACAACAAATTTAATAATAGTTGAAGCTGGAAACAGAAAAAAAGCGGTTATGGTAAGTGATTTGTACACGTATGATATGACTACATATTCACAATTGGATATAACTGAGCAGGCTCTTACAAATGCAATTTTAAGTGTTAATCTAGAAAAAACACCAAAAATATATTTTGTGACAAATCATGCAGCTTTTGCAAACCAATTCAATGCTGCAAAAGAATATATAAAGAATGATATAAATGAAGTTGAGGACTTAGATTTGCTAGTAAAAGGAGAGATTCCAGATGATTGTGATTTATTAATAATTACAACTCCAAAAGAGGATTTCTCAGAATATGAAAAAAACATAATTGAAACATATGCTAATGAAGGAAAAAATTTAATGATATTAACAGAGCCTAACTACGGAAAAGTTGATTTAACAAATTTTAATTCATTACTTTCAAATTATGGAGTGTCTATATCTGAAGGAATTATATATGAAAGTGATAGCTCAAAAATGCTAAATGGATATGCTAATATAATTCTTCCTGAATTGAGCACCTCGTCTGAAATAACAAAGCATATAGCAACAAGTGAAGGTATTGCAATGATGAATGCTGGAAAAGTAACTGTTGCATCAGCAGAGGAATTAGAAAATATTGGTGTTACAACGGAAAATATTGTTACATCTGGAAGTGGTGCATTCTTAAGAAATGATGTTACATCAACAAGTGGAGTAAAAACTGGTGATGATGAAGATGCTGGAGAAGAACCAATTGCAGTAATTGCAACAAAAGAAATTGAAGAAAATAAAAAATCAAAATTATTAATTGTTGGTAATAGCTTCTTTGCAAGTGACTTAACAGTTCAACTATATAGCAACAGTTCAAATACAAGCAGCCAAAGGATGGGAATAAGCTTCTACTACAATAAAGACTTTTTATTAAATTCAGTTGCATACTTAACACAAAGAGATGAATCAATAACTATTAGGAAAGATATTGGAATCGTACCATATACATCAACTGATAAACAATATAAAATAATAAAAATTATAATTGTGGCATTACCAATAGTGGTAATTGCAACTGGTATAGTGGTATGGATAATACGAAAAAGAAAAAAATAAAAAATAATAAAGCAGGTGAAATGCTACAAAAGCATATTTACCTGCTTTTTGCATATTTTATAATGTATAATAAAAATGGAGAGAAGAATGAAAAACATTATAATTTTTTTATGCGTAATTCTAGGAACACTTATTGGCGCGGGTTTTGCATCAGGAAAAGAAATATACATTTTTTTTGCTCAATATGGTGTATATGGAATATTAGGAGCAATAGTTTCGGCAGTGGTAACTGCTTTGATTATATATAAGGTACTAAAAATTTCAAATAAACTAAATATAAACAAAAATTGCGAATTTGTTAAAAGAATAACAGTTAATAAGCAAATATCCATGATTATTGAAAATATAATAAATATATTCCTAACATTATCTTTTTGGGTTATGAATGCAGGAATATGCACATTTTTCTTTCAGGAGATAAAAATACCAATAATAATAACATCAGTTATAAATGCAGTGATAATATATATTCTTTTTATGAAAAAAATGAAGGGAATACAATCATTAAACACAGTTGTTGTTCCTGTAATGGTAATTATAATAATATCGGTAAGTATAAAAAGTTTTCCATTAAAGGAAATGTTAAAGTTATATATAAACAGAAATATAGAAGTTGCAGAAATAATTAAAGTGTTTACAAGAGCAATATTATATTCAAGTTACAATAGCATAACATTAATACCAATAGTAATTTTAATGTCAAAAAGTATAAAAGAAAATAAAAAAATATCATCAATATTAATAGGAATAATGATTTTTATATTGATTTTTAGTATTTTCAAGATACTTTTGTTATCTCCTGTAAGAATAGCAAATGACGAATTTCCAATACTAACAATTTTAAAAAATTGCACAAAAATGGAACAAATACTTTATAAAATTGCAATAATTGTTGCAATATTTACATCACAAATATCAGCAGGATTTGCTGTTTTAGAAAATGCAAAAAACAATAGGCAATACAGCATACTTGCAATAATAATGTGCATTCTTTCAATTCCAATATCATATGTGGGATTTGGAAAATTAATAAGCATATTTTATCCAACTTTTGGAATTATTGGAATAATACAAATAATTTTGATTACCTGTTTTAAAGAAAATGGAAACAAAAGCTAGAAAATATATGTATACTATTGAAAAACTACAGTAAAACTGATATAAAATATATATAACCAACATGAAAACAGAAAGGAAAAAATTTTATAATGGAGAATAAAGAACCAAAGCTTAACAAGATGAAAATTACGGGGATAATGTTGTTGGTAGCGATAATCATAGCAATAATTATAGTATATATTATATATTCTAATAATGAGAGTTTTAGAAACTATGCTGATGAAAATATACTAAAAAAGGATTTAAGTGATACATCGCTAAAAACAATAGAGCTAGATGATTATGATAAGTCAACTGTATTTGCATATTATAAATACATAGCAGTACTTAAAGAAAATGTATTAACAACATACAATACATCTGGCAAAAAGGAAAATGAACAAGAAATAAAAATAACAACACCATTAATAACAACAAAAGGAAAAAACGTAATTATCGCGGAAAATAATTCTTCAAAAGCATATTTTATAACAGACAATAATTTAAAATGGGAAAAGGAATTTGAGGGAAATATATCCAGAATGTCGGTAAATTCAAATGGATATGCAGCCATAATATTAACAGGGACACTCTATAAATCTGTAATTATTGTTCTAGACGAAGAGGGCAATGAAATATTTAAAACATATTTAGCAAATACATTAGTGGAAGATGCTGCAATTTCAGAAGATAATAGATATTTAAGCTATGCTGAAATAAATACAAGCGGAACTCTTATTCAATCAAACATAAAGACAATAGACATAAATAAAGCAAAAGAAACCCCAAATGATGCTGTGGTAGGAAACTATCAAGCCCCACAAAATAGCCTTGCAATAAGTGTAAAGTATCAGAATAAAACTGATTTGATTTGTATGTTTGACGATTCAATTTGCAAAATAAAAGATGGACAAAGTACAAAGATTGCGGATATAGACACAAAAAACGAAAAAATTACATTTTATAGCATTAATTTAAACAATGTTGTGATAAAAAATATAGAAGAAAGTACAGGAATATTAAACACGCAAACAACATTAAAAATAATAAATACAGCCAACAAAAAGGAAAATACATATAAATTTTATGGTGTTGTAAAAGAATTGTACAGTGTAGAAAATAAAATAGCACTAAACTTGGGTTCGGAGGTTCATTTTGTTGCAAACAATGGATGGCTAATAAAAAAGTATAATTCTAACCAGGAAATAAGAAAAATTGTGCTATCAAATGAAATTGCTGGTTTGGTTTATAGAAATAAAATAGAAATAATAAAGCTATAATATAAGGGGGAAAATACAATGGGAATTATAGTTGATTTAATAATAATTGGTATAATTTTATTATTTATAGGGGTTGGATTAAAAAAGGGACTTGCAGGCAGCTTAATTAAGCTACTTTCTTTTGCAATTGCTTTAATTGTTGCAGTAGCATTATACAGACCAGTCTCAAATGCTATTATAAAAAATACACAAATTGATGAAAATATTGAGCAGGCAATAATTGCTACATTTGGAAGCGAGGAAAATAGTAGTGAGGCAGGGAAAACAGAAATGCCTAATAATATTGTAGAAAATATAAACAAGGAAATAAAAAATGCAACAAATGAGGCAAGAAACCAAATTGTAGAAAACACATCAAAAAATATTTCAAACACAATAATAAATATTGGTTCTGGATTAGGAATTTATATAATTGCTAGATTTATCTTGTTTATAATTGGAATATTTGTAAACCAGGTAACTAATTTGCCAATATTAAAGCAAGTGGATAAAATAGGTGGAATTGCATATGGTGCAATTGAAGGAATTGCAATAGTATATGTAATACTTGCAATAATATCTTTATTTGCGGTAGTTCAACCAGAAAATGTAATAGTTGAGGGAATATTGAAATCAAGCATAGGAAGCATGCTATACAATAATAATTTAATATTAAATATATTATTCTAAAAAGAGTTAAATTATATTGATATTTAACGAAAAATTTGATATACTGTAAGCATTAATTCATATAGGAGTGAGATAGTTGGGAAAAAATAAATCTGCTAAAGATGGCACGCATGCAAAACATGCAAAGGTTGAGGAAAAGGCAAAAAAAATAACTAAAAACGATAAACAACCAAAGAAAATAAAAGAAAAGAAAAAAACTAAAGGTGTAAGAAAAGCTAAAAGAATTGTGGTTTCAATTTTAATCCTTGGAATAATAGTTGCCATAGGAATGCTTGCACAAAAAATACAAAAAAATGGTGGAGGTTTATCTGGAACTTTAGCTACATTATTGGGAGAAGATACAACTAAATTAGAAGATTTAGAGCCAATACAAATCTTAATAATGGGAGAGAGCGGAGTTGATGATTATAAACTTGCAGATACTATAATGATTGCATCATATAATCCAAAGGAACAAACAGCATCATTAATGTCAATTCCAAGGGATACATATGTTGGAAGAAAAAATAGAAAAACTGCAACACAAAATTATTTAGCAAGCTATAAAATAAATACAGTATTTAGAAGTGGAACGAATATTCCAGAAGCAATAGATAGGATAAATGACCTTACTGGAATGAACCTGAAAAACTATGTAATAATTGATACGAAAGCACTAATAAAATTAGTTGATGCAATTGGTGGAGTGACATTTAATGTGCCAATAGATATGTACTATACAGAGGATACAGAACAAAATTTATATATAGACTTAAAAGCAGGGGAACAATTAATTGATGGTGCCAAGGCAGAACAATTATTAAGATTTAGGCACAATAATGATGGGTCAACATATCCAAGCTCTTATGGACAACAAGATTTGGGAAGAATGAAGACACAGAGAGAATTTATCCAGGCAACATTAAAACAAACACTTAAGCCACAAAATATATTTAAAATTAAACAAATAATGGATGTAATGATAAATAATGTGACAACTAATATAGATATTTCAACATTAAAAGCATATGTTCCATATGCAGTAAAGTTTAATGCAGACAATATAAGAACTGGAATGGTACCTGGGGATGTAGAAATGTGCAATGGAGTATCATTATATATTGCAAATTCACAAAAAACTAAGGAAATGGTAGAAGACCTATTTCCGGAAGAGAAGAAAACACCGGCAGAAGGTAAAAAAACAAATAATATTATCAACAATACAACAAGTAAAAAATAAAAAAACAGGGATTAAAATATAAAATTAATCCCTGTTTTTCTGCATAAATATACTAATAATGAGGGTAAAAACCTTCTGGATAAGTAGAACTAGATTTTTTCTTTCTATTCTTAACTTTTGTAGATTTTCGCTGTTTTTTAATTTTTTTATTCTTTTTACTAGAATCAAACACATGAATGATTTTTCCAAATATAAAAAGAGCTAGCATTAATAAAATTATTTCAAGAGAAACCTTAACAAAATTAGATTTGTATACATTGTGGCTTGCAAGTAAATCAGAAGAATATGTTACACCATCAATTGTGTAGCTTACTGTTCCTAAATTTGTACCCTCTGCAATTGGTGCTGTAATTCCATCTGATAATGTAATATCCATAGGAATACCTTCTACATCCGTATCATTAGAAACAAGGGCAGTAACATCAGAACTGCAAACTAAATCTAAATTTTTTGTCTCGCTAGAGCCTTTTACAACTTCAATGCTTTTTACTGTAGAGCCTTTAGAAAAAAGAGTCTTTACAGAGTAATTATTAAACCCATATTCAAAAAGAGTTTTACAATCAATAGGCCTCTGGCTTAATCCATCTTCTGTTGTTTCATCATGTAAAACAACGGTTAAGAGGGAAATGTCTCCTTTAGTTGCCATTGCAACAATGCAGCTTTTGGCAGCATCCGTGTAACCAGTTTTTCCTCCAGTAGCAAATTCATAATAATAGTTTCTAGCCGAAGTAGAATAGTTCTTTCTAATCAATTCATTAGTAGTATTAAATAAACGATCAGAAGCAGGGTATACATCAGTGGCAGGTAAAGCATAAGATGTTTTTGAGACTATTTGTCTAAATTCAGGAAAAGTCATAGCATATTTTCCCATAAGAGCTAAATCGTAAGCTGTGGAATAATGGTCTTCAGAATGAATTCCATTAGGATTTACAAAATGTGTATTCTTGCAACCTAGTTCCAAAGCCTTTTGGTTCATCATATTTGCAAAATTTTCAACTGATCCTGCAATATGTTCAGCTAATACCACAGCAGCATCATTTGCAGAAGGAATAAGCAAAACGTTTAAAAGTTGCTCAATAGTTAAGGTTTCACCTTCCTTTATACTTGCAATAGAGTAACCACTTGGAATAGAAAAAATAGCATTATGGCTGGCTTTAGCAGTATCTGACAATTTGCAGTTTTCGAGAGTCAAAATGGCAGTCATAATTTTTGTAGTACTTGCAGGATACATTTTTTCATTTGCATTTTTATTGTACAAAACATTGCCAGAGCCTAAATCCATTAGAATACACGCTGGAGCATAAACTGAAGGTACAGCCGCCTTAGCAAAAGAATTGGTTGGAAATACTATAAAATTAAATGTAAGTAAAGTAATTAAAATAAAACATCTTTTAAAAAAATTATTCAAAAAATTCATTAAATACTCCTTAGTAAAATGTATGTATATAATACAGTAAAAATTAAAAAAATTCAATAGAAAGAAGGCATAAAATGAAGGATCTAAGCGTAAAAACCAAAATAATAATAGCAATAATAGGAATTGTTATTGTTACAACAATAGGACTCTATTATATTAAATTTACTAATGAAAATAATAATGAGCTTGATATTTATCAAAATGAAGAAGAAATAACGGAAAACATAGCGCAAGAAGATATTGCAATAGAAGAAAATATTACAGTGCATATAATAGGAGAAGTAAAATATCCTGGGGTAGTAGTGCTAAAAGAAGGAGCAAGAGTTGTTGATGCAATAGAAGCAGCGGGAGGAGAAACAGATGATGCAGATTTAAATAGCCTTAATCTTGCATATATGTTAAATGATGGAGAAAAGATTTATGTGCCAAACAAACAAGAAACAAAAGATGAAAATAAAAATTACATAGAAAAAGGAGGAGGAACAAATATAAGCCAGGCTGGTACAGACCAAAATAATTCTAAAAATGAAAAAATAAATATAAATACGGCAGGAGAAGATGAATTAATGAAAATTACAGGAATTGGAGAATCCACAGCTAAAAAAATAATAGAATACAGAAACCAAAATGGTAGATTCAAAACAATAGAAGATATAAAAAAAATACCTGGCATAGGAGATAGCAAATATAATAATATGAAAGAAGAAATAAGAGTAAAATAGATATTGCATAGAATATTTGGTCAATTAAAAAAGTAAATTATATTTAGAAAAATATAGAATATTTGAAATAAAAATATCAAAAGCTATTGACAACACATAATGATACGATGTATAATACAAAGTATCAGTTATCGCGGGGTGGAGCAGTTGGCAGCTCGTTGGGCTCATAACCCAAAGGTCGGTAGTTCGAGTCTATCCCCCGCAA
>CAKOXG010000035.1 GCA_934130025.1 uncultured Clostridia bacterium | reverse complement strand
AATTTTATTCCAGTTTTTACTCCGCTCTTTAAAATACTTTTGATTATAATATGCAATAATTTCATCATACATATCCACTCATCTTTAATTATGATTGCTAAATCTTCCTAATCAATCGCCTCACGATCGATTTTGTGGCAATTTTTATTCATTTTAGAGTACGTTATCGATTAAAGAAATGTTAAGCAATATCAAGCGTTTCTGATATTTCCCCAAATTGTATGCTCATACGGGGGTAAAGTCCCCAGGATGAGAAAAGAGAACTAACCACTTACCTTTATAATCATTTAAAGAAATACTTCCCATTGTTGAAACAGCTTCAAATTCAGGAGCATGCTGACCAATTTTTACATTTCCATTCATCATTAATTCATAATCCATAAAAGAATTCAGTCCTTTCTGTTAGAATAATATCATTATATATGTACTATTATATGAAATAAATGCGCAAATGTTACAAAGTGACAAATATTACTAAGTGTGCTATGAGGGTTGATTTTTAGTGTTTTTTACTGTATAATTGAATATATGACGGGAAAGTCCCGTGGTAGAAGAAATTCAGCGAAATGGCATTGAGGAGGATGAAGATGTCATATGCGGAATATGCCGCTTTTATGAGCGGCGGGATTATCGGATTGGCCATTCTTGTGACGTATGGAATTATCCTAGGCGTCACACCGATTGGTGTTGTGTGGTCTACATGGAGACTTCACAAACACCGCAAAAATTTCGCTACATACGAAGAGTATGCTAGCGAGATTCGGGAAGCGCGAAAAGAGGCCAAATCATGGCGAACGGCCTTTGCAATCGAATACGGAGTACTCTTGTTAGTGCTTCTAGTGGTTGTGATTGCGAAGACGGTATGAAGGAAAATAGTCTGAGTACATAATTTTGTACTTAGGCTATTTTCTATATTATAAAAAAATACACTCATAGCCTATTTGTGTAAAAGAAAAGCACATTTATTGATACAAAAGAAGTATATATTATTGACTAAATGAGAAAAATATAGTATAATTCCTATTAGTTTAGTAGGAATTGAAAAATACACAAACATTAATGAAAAATGAACTATAAGGGGTTTTATAAATGAGTAATTTATTAGAAATAAATGATATATATGCAGAAGCAGCAGGAAAACAAATTCTAAAAGGTTTAAATTTAAAAATAAATAAGGGAGAAACTCATGTAATAATGGGGCCAAATGGAGCAGGAAAATCTACAACTGCAAACGTTATTTTAAATAATCCAGAATACAAAAAAGTAAGTGGAAAAGTTGTGCTTGAAGGTGAAGATATTAGTGATTTATCAACAGATAAAATTGCTAAAAAAGGTGTATTTATGTCTTTTCAATCACCTGTTGAAATACCTGGAATATCTACTACAAATTTCTTGAAATATGCAAAAAATAAAATAACAGACAAGCCTGTAAAAATTTTTGAGTTAAAAAATCAAATTGAAAAGTACATGGAAGAATTAAATATGAATCCAAAGCTAATAGAAAGAAATTTGAATGTTGGTTTCTCTGGAGGAGAAAAAAAGAAGAACGAAATACTTCAAATGCTTGTGCTAGAACCTAAGCTTGCAATACTTGATGAAACCGATTCAGGGCTTGATGTTGATGCAATTAGAACGGTATCTAAAGGAATAGAAATGTACAGGAATAGTGAAAATGCAGTATTAATAATAACCCATAATACTCGTATTTTAGAAAATTTAAAGGTTGATTATGTCCATATTCTTGTTGATGGAAAAATTGTTAAAACAGGTGATGCAAGCTTAGCACAAGAAATTGAAGAGAATGGTTACGCACAATACAAATAAAGGTCGAAAAATTGTTACAATTTTGGCTATGTCAAATATCATTTAAAATATGGTTACATACTGCTTGGTATGAGCCATTTTACCTTTTAAATTTATTTTCTTTGCCAAAATTTAATTCTTTTCCAACCAGATTGTGAAAGATAAGAAAGGAAAAATTATGTCAAAAACTCAAGTAGATGATATAAATAGAAATATATATGATATAAAAAATAAAGATGACTACGAGTTTAAAATGAAGAAAGGTCTTAATAGAGAAATTGTTGAAGAGATTTCTGCAAAGAAAAATGACCCAGACTGGATGAGGCAGATTCGTTTAAAAGGTCTAGAAACTTACGAAAAACTAGGACTCCCAACATGGGGACCAGATTTATCTGAACTTAAAATGGACGAGATTGCAACATATGTTAAGCCAAAATCTAAATTAAACTCAAGCTGGGACGATGTTCCAGAAGAAATAAAGAAAACATTTGATAATTTGGGAATTCCAGAGGCAGAGAAAGAATCTTTAGCTGGTGTTGGCGCTCAATATGATTCAGAGGTTGTGTATCACAGTATCAAAGAAGATTTACTAAAACAAGGTGTAATTTATACAGATATGGAAACTGCTGTTAGAGAATATCCAGATTTAGTAAGAGAGCATTTTATGAAATGTGTTCCAATAAATGACCACAAATTTGTAGCGCTTCATGCGGCTGTTTGGTCTGGGGGCTCATTTGTATATGTTCCAAAGGGAGTAAAGGTTGATATTCCATTACAATCTTATTTTAGATTAAACTCTCCAGAATCTGGCCAATTTGAGCATACTCTTATAATAGTAGATGAAGGGGCGAGCCTTCATTTCATAGAGGGATGTTCAGCACCAAAATACAATAAGGTAAATCTTCATGCGGGTTGTGTAGAATTATATGTAAAAGACAATGCTTATTTAAGATATTCAACAATAGAAAACTGGTCAAAAAACATGATGAATTTGAACACTAAAAAGGCGATAGTTGGCAAAAACGCCCAAATTGATTGGGTTACAGGTTCTTTTGGCTCTAAGGTTTCAATGCTATACCCGATGAGCATATTAAATGGAGAAGGTGCAAAAACTGAATATACTGGAATTACATTTGCAGGGCATGGGCAAAACTTAGACACAGGGTTCAAGGTAGTTCACAATGCACCAAATACATCATCAGTAGTAAATTCAAAATCAATTTCAAAAGATGGTGGAGCCTGCACATATAGAGCTTTAGTAAGAATTGCAGAAAATGCTAAAAATTCAAAATGTAACGTAAGCTGTGAATCTTTAATGTTAGATAATATATCTCGTTCTGATACAATTCCAGTAAATGATATAAGAACTGATGAAGTAGAATTTTCACATGAAGCTAAAATAGGAAAAATAAGTGATAAGGAAATATTCTATTTAATGAGCAGAGGTTTATCAGAAGAAGATGCAAAAGCCATGATAGTAAGAGGATTTGCATACCCAATTTCTAAAGAGCTGCCAGTGGAATATGCAGTAGAGATGAATAACCTAATAAACTTAGAGTTGCAAGGTGCAATAGGGTAATTGTTAAAATTTTTCGCCTAAAAGGGGTCTTTCTTCTTGGGCGGAGTGAAAGGATGAAGTAATGCTAGAATTAAATGAAACACCTGTTAGAACAGCAAATAATTTTAGAATAAATAATATTGAAGTTGATACTAAAATACCAACAATAATTAGAGAATTTGAGAATGTTCAAATTACTAAAAGTAATTGCATTATTAGTGAAAATGTTTCTAAAGATGAGCTTGTTTATGGAAACAATAAAGAGCTTGAAGATGCTGTGCTTGATAAGGCAAATAGCAAAATCAAAATTGAAAATAATGAAAATGTAGAAAACGTAAAGATAACATATATATTTGACGAAGACAACTTGATGCTATTAAACCAAATTGAAATTGATGCAAGTAAAGATATAAATGTTATTATTGAATATAGAAGCGAAACTGATGAAGAATGCTTTCATGCAGGAATTATTAAAACTATAGCAAAAGCAGGAGCAAAGATAAATGTTACTGTATTGAATTTGTTAAATGATAATTCTGAAAATATCGAAAGTTTTGAGAATGTTATAGAAAAAGAGTCAAAAGTATTCCACAAGATAATCGATATAGGTGCTAAAAATAGTGTTTCAAATTACTACTCAAATGTAATTGGTGATAAAGCCGAAAATGATGTAAAAACAATTTATTTAGGGCAGGGAACACAATTAAAGGACATAAATTATATTGTACATTTAAGAGGCAAAAAGGCTAAAGCCAATATTGATGTACAAGGGGCCTTAAAAGATAGTAGTAAGAAAAATTTTAAAGGAACTCTTGATTTTAAAAAGGGCGCATCTAAAGCAAAAGGAAACGAAAATGAATATTGCATGCTTTTATCAGAAAAAGCAAAATCAATTGCATTACCAATGCTTCTATGTACGGAGGATGATGTAGAAGGAAATCACTCTACAGCATCAGGAAAAGTAGATGAATCTGCAATATTTTATATAATGAGTAGAGGCTTGAGCTATAAAGAAGCGGTAAAGCTGCTTGTAAAAGCAAATTTTAACAAAATTATAGAAGAAATACAAGATGAAGAAGTAAAAGCAGAAATATTACAAGAAATTGATGAAAGATTATAATGATGATTAAATGCAAAGCAATTTGAAATGTCGGTGCTGAACATTTTATCTTCATCGAAAACATATAAAGAATATGTAAAAAAACTTGTTAAGGGAAGGATTTAGAAATGGACTATAAAAAAGATTTTCCAATTTTAAATAATAGAGATATTGCATATTTAGATAGTGGGGCTACCACACAAAAGCCTAAATATGTAATAGATGCTATAGACGAATTTTATAAAAAATATAATGCAAACCCTCATAGAGGTGCATACGAGCTTAGCATAGAGGCTACAGAAAAATATGAAAGCACAAGGGCGAAAATTGCAAAATTTATAAATGCAAGATTTCCAGAAGAGATTATATTTTCGAAAAATGCAAGTGAAAGTCTAAATTTAATTGCATATTCATATGGCTTGGAAAATTTGAAGCCAGGAGATGAAATAGTTATTTCCATAATGGAACATCATTCTAATTTGGTTCCTTGGCAATATGTGGCTAAAAAGACTGGTGCTACATTAAAATATATGTATATAAATGAAAATTTTGAGCTTTCAAAGCAAGAAGTTGAAAACAAAATTACAGAAAAAACAAAAATAGTTGGAATTACGCATGTATCTAATGTTTTAGGAACTGTGAATAATGTTAAGGAAATAATAGCATACGCACATAAAAAAGGAGCAGTAGCTGTTCTAGATGCTTCGCAAAGCATTCCACATATGAAGATTGATGTTGCAGATTTAAATCCCGATTTTATGGTGCTTTCTGGACACAAAATGCTTGCCCCACTTGGAATAGGAGTTTTGTATGGAAGAAGAGATATTTTAAACAAAATGAATCCTTTCTTAATGGGTGGAGATATGATTGAATATGTTTATGAACAAGATACAACATTTGCGCCACTTCCAAACAAGTTTGAGGCTGGAACTCAAAATGTTGGTGGAGTTGTTGGCCTTGGTGCTGCCATAGACTATATAAATTCAATTGGTTATGACAAAATAGAAGAGCTTGAAAATGAAGTGGTAAGTTATGCAAGAGAAGAATTAGCAAAACTTAATTTTCTAAAGTTATATATAACTCCTAATAAAGAAAAACATTCTTCAGTTATTTCTTTTAATATTGAGGGAGTACATCCACATGATGTAGCAAGTATTCTAGATTCGGAAAATGTATGCGTAAGGTCTGGAAACCATTGTGCACAACCACTACTAAGATTTTTAGGAATAGATTCTACATGTAGGGCAAGTTTCTATTTTTATAATACAAAGGAAGATGTAGAAAGGCTTGTTAATGCTTTAAAAAAAGCATATAGCATGTTTGAAAAATATATTACAAAATAAATATATCATTTATGGTGTAGAAGGGAAAAATAAAAATGGACGAATTGCAAGAATTATATAATGATTTAATAATGGAACATAGTATGAATTCATACAACAAAAAGGAAATGGACAAGTGTGATTTGTGCGAAAAAGGGCATAATCCTAATTGTGGAGATGAAATTGAAATAAAAGTAAAATTAAATGGAAATGTAATTGAGGACATGGCATTTACAGGCCATGGTTGTGCAATATCTCAGGCATCTACATCAATAATGATAGATACTTTAAAGGGAAAAACTATTGAAGAAGCAAAAAACATAATCGAGACATTTATAGGAATGATAAAAAGAGAAATAACAGATGCAAATGAATTAAAAAAATTAGAAGATGCTATTGCATTCAAAAATGTGGCAAATATGCCTGCTAGAGTAAAATGTGCGCTTCTTGCGTGGCACACTATGGAGGATATGATTGAAAAAAATGGGTAAGTTAGAAGAGTATATCAAGCACGTAAGGGAAAAAACACAAGGATTTTCAGATTTAGAAATAATAAGATATGTGTACATGGATCTTGGCAAAAGGTTAGCATTTAATCTAGAATATGGTTTTGGAAATTCTAAAAAAAGAACACAATTATATAGAGAAAGTGGAAGAGAAGATGCCATAGATAAAGCATTAGAAACAAACGTGATAATATGCAAAACAGTTGCCGCTATGCTTGAAAAAATACTAAGAGAATTTGATATAATGGCTCCAATGGAGGTAGCCTCTTGGGAAGACAATAAAATGCCACATGTGTATAATATTGCATATATAGAAAGAGGCGAATTTGTACTAGATTTACAAGCAGATTTACCATACATACAATCACATTCATTTACAAGGCAATTTGGAATGAGCCCATATGATAGAGAAGAATATGTGATTACAAGAAGAGAAATAGAAGAAATGGACGAAAAGCTAGGCTTTGTAAGCCAAAAACAATATTATGCAGACGAATATGTAGAGTTTTTAAAGCTAAGTATGTCTGGAGTTACAGACTTTAATACTAAAGTAAAGGTAATATTGGAGAACATTGAACCTTATACAAGTAAAAATATGAAGTATGCAGAATTAAAAAGGTACCACGAAAATATCATACACCAATTATTTTCTATAGAGGAAAGAGCAAAAATACACTTGATAGACTGCTGGATAACGGATGAATATGGTAATAAAAAATATACCATATGTATAGCTGTAAATAATAAGCAGCAGAGCTCAGATATATTTATGTATTCTTTACAAAAAGGGAGATATGAACAGTTGTCAATGGAACAATTTATAGCAAAAGAAAATGAGGGAATGAAACACAATGAAAATATATTTGGACTTAAAAAATTTAAAAGAAATATAGAAACAAAACAAGAATGCCGCTAATGAATATATAAAAAATAATGAAGCAAAGTAATAATACTTTGCTTTTTTTATTCGTCTTTTTTACATAAATGTGTTATAACTAAAAGGACAGTTGGATGTTTCCGAATAACTGGAAATAGAACACAAGAGGAAAGGATGTAAATATGTTAAAAGATATAATAAATGCAGTAATAATAAAAGGAAATAGGAGGAAAAATTTTAGAGAGGTTGCTGAAGAATGGTTAATATATAAAAAAAATAGAGTTAAGGAATCAACATATTATAATTATGCGTATTGTTTGGAAAAATACATTTATCCTAAATTTGCAAAAAAGAACATAGAAAAAATAAGGGACTATAATGGGTATATAGAGGAGCTTTCAAAAGAGTTATCCCCAAAAACAGTAAGAGATATAGTGGCAAAGCTAAAATCAATAATAAAATATTATGAAGATGAATATAATACAGATTTAAAAATAAAACAAATGAGCCTACCAAAGCTTGAAAAAAATAAAGTAAGAATACTTGCAAATAAAGAAAAAGAAAAGCTCGAAGAATATTGCTTGAATGATAAAACATTAAAAAGCCTTGGGATAATGATAAGTTTAAATACGGGTTTAAGAATTGGAGAGGTATGTGCACTAAAGTGGGAAAATATAGATTTAGAAGAAAAGATGATACATGTTAAGAAAACACTGCAGAGAGTGTACTTAAGAAATGAAAACAAATCAAAAGTTGTAATTGGAAGGCCGAAATCTGAATGCTCTATTAGGTCTATTCCAATAAATAAAAAATTATACGAAATATTAAAACAATTAAAAAAGAAACACAGGGGGAATGAATTTGTACTCACAGGTTCAAGCGAAGAATTTATAGAGCCAAGAAACTACCAATACAATTTTAAGCTGATATTGAAGGAATGCCATATAAGAGAATATAAATTTCATGCCTTAAGGCATACTTTTGCAACAAATTGCATTGAAGTGGGTATGGATGTTAAATCATTAAGCGAGGTGCTGGGGCATTCTGATGTAAATATAACATTAAACATATACGTGCATTCGTCAGATAAAGCAAAGAAAAAATATTTAGAAAAATTATAAATTATACAGGTACAATGTTGGAATTAGAAGGAAACTAACATTGCTTTTTTATGTTGCATGTGCTAAAATATTTTTTAGAAAAATCTTGTAGAAAAGGGAAAAATTAATGGGAAATATAGTTTTACTAGATGACTTAACAATAAATAAAATAGCAGCAGGAGAAGTAATAGAAAGGCCTGCAAATGTTGTTAAGGAATTAGTCGAAAACTCAATAGATGCTGGAAGCACAAACATAATTGTAGAAGTAAAAAATGGTGGGAAAACTCTAATAAAGGTCACAGATAATGGAAAAGGAATTGCACAAACAGATATGGCAGTATCGTTGGAGAGGCATGCAACAAGTAAAATAAAAAAAATAGAAGACCTAGAAGAAACCTACACCATGGGATTTAGGGGGGAAGCTTTAGCTAGCATCTCTGCTGTATCAGAACTTACAATGATTTCAAAAACTGAAGATGAACCTCTAGCAAGTAAAATATTTGCTAAAGCAGGGCAAATTGAAAATTGGGAAGAAGTTGCAGCACAAAAAGGGACAACAATTATTGTAGAAAAAATATTTTTCAACACACCAGTCAGATATAAATTTTTGAAAAATGATGCAACTGAATTTAGATACATAAAAGAATTTATGCAAAAAGTTGCACTGGCACATCCAGAAATTGCAGTCAAGCTAATAAATGACGGAAAACAAATATTTAGAAGTTCGGGAAGCTCTAAAATTGAAGATGTTGTTTATTTATTTTATGGAAAAGATATTGAAGAAAATCTGGTAAATGTGGATTACAAGATGGGATATATTCACATTACTGGAGTTGTTGGTAATACATTTACGGCAAGCGATAATAGAAAAAATCAAATTATATTTTTAAATGAAAGAAATATTCAAGACAAAGTCCTTACAAACAGTGCGGACCAAGCATTTAAAGGCTCAATAGGAATTGGGAAATACGGATTTTTTATATTAAATATACAAATGCCAGCAGAATACTATGATGTAAACGTTCACCCAACGAAATTGCAAGTTAGATTTAAAGAAGAAGATCAGATATATAAGGTTTTGTACCATGCTATCAAAGATGCAATTCTAAGCAAGGATTTTTTAGGAAATACTGAAAAAGAAGAAAATGACGAAAAATATATTCAAAATGAATTGAATTTTGTAACGGACCATATGCAATATGGAAAAGAATATAGGAAAGATAGCAAAATTGAAGAGTTTACATTAAATGAAAAAATTAGCTTAGAGAAGAGTGATGATGAAACCAATAACAAAGAAAAGAACAATGCTGAAGAATTTGCAATATTAGATGGAAACATACAAGAAAAACATAATAGTAAAGAAAATAATACAGAAAGTAAAACAGAGAATGATTCATTAATTGAAAGAGAAGAAAAGCGAAAAATAAACTATAAATATATTGGAATAGCTTTTAAAACTTATATAATAGTAGAAATAGAAAATGAAATATATTTAATAGACCAGCATGCTGCTCATGAAAGAGTATTGTATGAACAAATAAAAGAAAATTACAAAAACAACATACAAAATAATATACAAATGATGCTAATTCCAGAAGTTCTTACATTATCATATAAGGAAACAAGTTTTGTAAAAGAAAACATGGAATTATTTAGAAACACAGGTTTTGATATTGAATTTTTTGGAGACAATACTATAAAAATAAATGGAATTCCAGACCTAGAATATAAAGTGGATAGAGGGCATGTATTTTTAGATGTTTTGGATGAAATGCTTACAAATGAAAGAGGTTTGCTAAAAGATATAGAAGAAAGGTTTGTTGCAACAGTTGCCTGCAAAGCAGCAGTAAAAGCTGGAATGAACCTAAGTAGACAAGAGGTGGATAATTTAATTAGCAGTTTACTAAGTTTGAAAAATCCATATACTTGCCCACATGGCAGACCAACAACAGTAAAAATTGATATTAAAAATGTAGAATGATATGTAAACTAATTACAGAAAAAGAAATGGCAATAAAGAGAAAAAACGTTAAAAACAACACACTAGCTGATATATACTGAATTCAAAATTCAAGCTTTAAAATTAGTATGTAATAAGCTAGTTTTTTAATATAATAATTTAATTTGCAGTTGAAAATTTATTCTGTTTTTGGTACTATGTATTTGAAAATTAAATTAAAAAACCTAGGAGAAATAAATGGGGAGAGAACAGGACTGGAAAGAGATTGAGAAAACACAGTTAAATTATGAACAAGGAATAAAAGACCAATATAAAGGAATAGACATTATAAAAATTAGCAAAGAGAATAGAAAAACAATTCATAAGATAAAGAAAATAAATGCTAAGGCAGATAAATTGGTAAGAGCGTTGCTTATTTGGTATGTTATATTTTTAATACTATTAATAATATTTGGAACACACATATATATAATGTATTTAAATAATATCAAAAATCGAGTAAACATAGATTTTATAGCAGATTTAAAAGATTGTTATGGAATTAATGCAAAAGTAATAGAAAAAGATATAGATAAATCTGGAAATGGAAAATATGTGCTTAAGTCAAAAGAAAAAAAGCCTATTG
>CAKOXG010000034.1 GCA_934130025.1 uncultured Clostridia bacterium | reverse complement strand
TTCTTTTCTGGCAATCCGTCTATTTCATCGCTTATGTCTTCAATTGGAACATAATTATCTCCAGATTCATACATATTCATTATGTTTTCATAATTTGTCAATTTACTATTTTCATCTTTTTGAGCAACATCAGTCTTTTCCTTTGCTTCTCCTGCTCTATTTAGTATTCCATTTTGCCCTGTTAACATCGTTATGCTTATTCCTGCTAAAATTAGTAGAACAATTATCGTAACTACTAATGCAATTAATGTTATAGCATTTTGCTTTTGTAATTTTTTCATTTTTTTAAACTCCTCCTTTTAATTTTTACATTCAAATTTTATACCATTTATTTATTCAAAGTCAAGTATTTTTTATTTTTTTTGAATTTTTTTCTTAACATATAAACCAGATTGTGTTAAATTCTCATCTTTCACTTCTTTTGTTCCTTTTTTCAAAATACTTGTCGCCTCATCCTTATTAGAAAGTGCCCAATTGACCCAGCTTATATTTCTATTATTTAAAAATTCTAGCCACTCATCCGCTTCTTTCTCAAAAACCTGGTCACCATTATCAGCCACACTAGTTCCCCATTCCGAAACAAATACAGGCACACCCTTTTCAATAGCATATTCAAGCGACTTTCTATATACCTCGCCATGTGTTCCAGAATAAAAATGGAAAGCATACATTACATTTTTATATGGCAACTGACTTCCAATAACCTCCATCACACTTTTGCACCAGTCAGGTGTTCCAACAATTACCAACGAATCGGGCGAATTTTTTCTTATTGTCTCAATTACATCTTTTGCATATGGATACACCGAACTTTCCCATCTAACATTATCTCCATTTGGTTCATTACATATTTCATATATTAAATTATTATTTTTGCTATATTTTTTCGATATTTCATCAAAAAACTCAATCGCCTCTTGTTTATGTATATTGGGATTATTATCAGATAATATATGCCAATCAACAATTACATATAGTTTAAGTTCTATGCAATTATCAATAATATCTATTACCTTATTTTTTATTGTCTCCTTGTTATATAAATATCCATCCTCTTCCGTATACATTGCAATTCTAAACACATTTATATTCCAATCTTCTTTTAGTAACTTTAAATTATCATAATTAACTATATTATCCTCTAAGTCCCACTGAATGCCGTGACTGCTCACCCCTCTAAGTTGAACCGTTCTTCCAAAGCTATTTTTTAATACTCCATCTTTTACCTTTAATTTACTTACATTTTCTTTGTTAAAATAAATGCATATAATTACTAGTAAAACAATTATTACACATATTACTCCCCAAATCCTTACTTTTTTCAAAACTCCATCTCCTTAAAAATTTTAAATATGGCTCTATATTTGTATTTTATATTAGTTTTCGTTTTATCAATATTTTCTTCTACATATTTTTGTTTGTTTAAATCAAATATAATTGCTAACATTAAATACCCTATATTTATTACACTAAATATTGCTGGCAATATATATCTGCTTTTTATTGAAAATATATATGATATTACATTAATTCCTAAAAATATTAAATGACCAATACATAATTTTATATTTGTCTTATCTTTTTGGTTTATTTTAAATTTTTTATCTGTTACCACAAACTCCTTTTTTCGTATTCCTAAAAATTCTTTTATACATGTTAAAACCAAACTTGGGAACAAAATTATTTCATATATTTTATTCCATGTGGCAGAACGCATATTTGAGTATACTTTATCTAGTATAAACCTTTTTAATATGTATTGAGGTAACCACATTATTAGAAAAATATTTACAGGGCTATCTATAATTGCAATTTTAAATACACTAAATAAAATTGGAGCTATCAAATATAAAAACGTTTTAACTGGAAAAAACCAATAACTTACACATGATAAATATTCTAATTTTTGTCTTATATTTAATCCTTTTTGACGCAAAATATGATAATTTTTTTCCATTTGTATGCAACCTGCAGACCATCTTTTTCTTTGGTTTATAAAGTCTTTTAAATTATTTGGCGAATATCCTATTGCAAGAACCTTGTCCACATATATTCCCTTATATCCTTTAGCTTCTATTAGCATACCTGTTGCAATATCTTCTGTTAAAGTTTTTCTTGCAAATCCTCCAATTTTGTCCAATGCTTCTCTTAAAATTATTGCATTTGTACCACAATACACTACCGTATTTGTTGCATTTTTTGCTGGTTGCATATAGTGGTAAAAAAAGTTTTGATCAAATGCAATTGTGTTTTTTACTCCAAACCTACTTTGATATATATCTAAATTTTCAAATGCTTGTGGTGTTTGTACAAAACCTACATTCTTCTCCTTTTCAAACAAATACATTGTTTCATTTAAAAACTGTGGGCTTGGACACATATCTGCATCTAATGTAAGTATATATTTAGATTTTAAGTACTTTAAGGCATTATTATAATTTCCTGCTTTTGCATCTTTATTATCGTTTCTCGTTATATATCCAACATTATATTTTTCTGCTAATTCTTTTACTTCTTTTCTATTTCCATCATCACATAAATAAATATGAATTTTCTCTTTATCCTCATATTCCATTTTTAAACATGATTTTACATTTTTTTCTAGTACATCTATTCCTTCATTTATTGTTGCTATAATTACATCTATATCTTGACATTTTAATCTCGTGTTTTGAGAAGTTTTTTCTTTCTTTTTTACAGATAATATATTTATATAATGTACTATAAATTCTAAAACTTCCATAATTTCAATTAATATATACATAATTCCAACTACTGTTGATAACGCTCCGTAGTCTTATTGGTAGGGTAAATGCTATTCTCCATATTATATAAATTACTGAACATATTAAAGTAATTTTTGATATTATATTTTTTATAATTTCTTTTTCCATTTGTTTCCTCTTATTTTCTTACTCATTTTCTATTCCATATTCTATCTTATTAGATTTATCAAGTCAAGCATTTTAGTTATAATATCTTCCTTTGCACCTCTTGGAACTTTCACTCCAGATTTACGACATACCCATCATACCATCCAAAAAAGCTAAGGTTATCCCTTAGCTTTTAAAGGTTAAAATGTTACAAAAGAGCTCTTTTTAATACATCATATGTATATCCCCATTCATAATCTTCGTGCATTAAAACAGTTAAATCTGTTATTTTAATTTTTTTTATTTTTTCTGAGTCAAAATATGGCTCATAAAGAAGAAGAAATTTTTTTAATATTATCTTCATGTATAAAACGTTTATTTCATCTTCTACTTCATCAGCATCAAATGCCAAAAATCTCTTTTTATATACTGGATGTTCTGCTATTGCATTTATTAATATTGCTGCCATATCTAGCACTTTATATTTTGCCAAAATTTGGAGCATATTTAATACCGTTCAAGTCATACATATCAATATCACTATCAACATCATTCCAGTCACTTATATCATTTTCCATAATGTCTTCAAATGCTTGGAATTTTTCTTTGACTACTTTGTTTTTAATAGATTCCCGGTATTTTTCTAAAGCAAATGGCATTATAGTTAATATGATTAAGCTAACATATAAAACTTCTGCCAAATCCAAAGAATCTACAATGCCTAGCAGAGTTACCGTATTATAAATTACAATAAAGCCAAATACAAATTTCCATAGAATAAATCCTGCTTTATTATACTAAATTTTATTTAAAATTTCAATAATACTAAAAAATATTGACTAGATTAAACGAATATTTATCTGTAATATGGTCTAATACATAAATTGTTTTTTCAATCTCACTTATAGCCTGGCTATATTCGCCATTACTTGCTAAACTTTTGCAAGCTGTAAAATTAGTTTCAACCTTTTCAAGCTCATCATGTTCAATATAATATGCCAATTTATCATGAACCTCTTTCCATTTCTTATCAATTTTATTTATTTCATCATCAGCTTGCTGCTTAGATTTTTCTAATAATCCCTGTTTTAATAATTCCAACTCATTTGTTATATAGTTCACCGTATTTTTTGTATAATTTTGAGTAACAATATCTCCTATAATTATTAAAACAACTAAAATAATGCAAATAACTAATTCCTTATGCATAAACTAATTCCCCTTTTTATTTTCTTTCTTTTGGCAAAAAATTTGACCTTTGCCATCATATGTCACAAGTAAAGCTTCTTCTGGCTTGAATCCAAATTTTTCCACCTCAATTAAAAGCCAATTATAATTTTTTCCTATTTTCATTAGATTTTCATTCATAATTTTACCATCTACAACCAAATCATAAGGAAGACCTTCATAATCTGGCATTATATTAAAGTCCTCTGGAATTGTTTTTCTTTTATTAGGTTTTTCAATAACCGTAACCTGTCCACTAGTTTCTAATATTGCATATTCTACGTCTCCAATATTTATAACATCTTTTGCCCTTAGTCTTTCCTGAAGCTCATTTAATGTAAATCTTTCCTTAATTAAAGCTTGTTCATCAATTTTTCCTCTATATATTAAAATTCTTGGTTTACCACAAATTGCTTCTCTTGCCCTTATACTTTTTAAATTTATTGTAGATATTATTAAATGCATTACAAGTAAACCAATTATTGGAACAATACCATTTGAAATTGGAATTCCCGTTTCTGTCATTGGAATTGATGCTAAGTCTGCTATCATTATTGCAATTGCAAGCTCAAATGGTTGAAGTTGTCCTATTTCTCTTTTGCCCATTAGGCGCATTACTATTAAGACTACGATATATAAGATTATTGCTCTTGTGAAATTTATTAGCATATCTTTTCTCCTTTTTTTGATTGGGGACAGTTCTTTTCGCGAAAAGAACCATCCCCAATCAAAAATTTTGCAAAAGGAACCGTCCCCAATCAGAAAATTTACACTTATTTTTTCAAAAAAAAAAAATTTTATTCTTCCATTGCATAAAAAATATCAAATTGTAAACAATATTTTTATATAGCTAAAAAAATACTTTTAAATATAAATAAAAAAGGAGGATGAATTATGTCTGACGGTCAAACTCAATCTAATACGCAAAATGGTACAAGTACAGTATGGCAAATTATAGGTAGACTTGTTGCTGCAGCTGTTGTTTTAGCAATTACTGCATTTTTTACACCTGGATTTGCTATTAATAACATTTGGTCTTTAGCTATAGCTGCTGTAGTTTTAACAGTTTTAGATTATTTAATAGTTAAATTTACAGGTCTACATGCTAGCCCATTTGGAAAAGGCTTTATAGGATTTGCCCTAGCTGCTATTATTCTTTATGTAACACAATTTTTCGTTGCCGGGTATACAATTTCTTGGATGGCAGCAATAATTGGTGCTTTAATTTATGGAGTTGTTGATTACTTTTTACCTGGTACCCAACAAATGTAGTTTCTGCAAGTTTTATTATTAAATAAAAATAGAGTTTAATATATGTGAAATTAAACCATATATTAAACTCTATTTTGTTATATTTTTTCTACTATTTCATTTTGATTTTTGTAAATCCTATTTTCTTCTATATATCCCCTAACAGATGACAAAGGATATATATGTGTGTTTCTTCCAATTACTGTTCCTGGGTTTAAGATTGAGCCACACCCTACTTCTGCATTATCTCCAAGTATTGCTCCAATTTTTTTTAAGTTTGTTTCAATCTTTTCTTCTCCACACTTTACTGTAATTAATGATTTATCAGACTTTAAATTGGATGCTATACTTCCTGCACCCATGTGTGATTTATATCCTAAAATAGAATCTCCTACATAGTTATAATGTGGAATTTGTGCATTATTAAATATAATAGCATTTTTTAACTCTGTAGAATTTCCAACTACAGCATTTTTTCCGTACAATGACATTTCCTCTAATATATGCTGAGTGCCTTATTTCTGCAAATTCATCTATTATACAAGGTCCATTTATATAAGCTGTTGGTGCAATTTTAGCAGATTTTGCAATCCATATATTTTCTGATTTTTTATCAAATTTATTAGGGTCTAAATTTTCTCCAAGCTTTGTTATAAATTCATTTATTTTTGAAAGAGCCTCCCATGGATATTTTAAATTTTCAAATATTTCTTTTGCTATTGTTTCATTTAAATTCAAAAGCTTTCTAATTTCTAATTCTTCCATCTCTTTCTATTTTCCTTTCATATATTTCTTTTGCAGTTTTTGGACTATCTACCCCTTCTTTATTTTTTATAGGTGCAAATTCGTCTTCTCTTTTTACTCTCATTACTAACATATTATCAAAATATTCAAATGCATCAAATATAAACATTTCAAATTTATATAAATCATTTTTCTTTGCTATATGATATGGTAAAGAAAAATTTATAATTTTATCAATTGCTTCTATATTGTAAAAATGACTTATAAAATTCGCCTCTCCATAAACTAATGCTCCATTTTCGTTTTTCAGATTTCTCATTTCCTCTGATAGCTCTATGTATTCTACTATACTAGGTTTTCCATCTCTTTTACAAAAAACTCCAACTTTTTCTTCTGGATATGCTTTAGCTACAGATTTTGAGGCAATTTGCATATTATTTAGTATTGTTTCCCCAATAAATAAAGGGTCAATTGGATTTACCATTATATTGTCTACTCCGCAAATATACACCCATTTAATATTTTTTTCTTTCATATCATCAATTATTTTGTGCTCTTTCATTGCTGAGTATACTCCACCATTTCCATTTGAACCAGTTTTTATTTGGTTATCTTCTATAACTATTTTACCATCTTCTGTAAGCATAGGTAATTCACCTTGCATGAAAAATTTAATTTTTTCTTTTTCATATCCAAAAAAATTATGCTCATTCAAAAATGAAACTGTTTCATCATAGTTTTGCTCACTTGTCATTATATACCAATATGGCAAAATCCCATATATGTCTTTACATTTTTTTAGATTTTCTGTTAAAATTTCAAATATGTATTTTCCTTTTTCTCCTATATCTAACTTATATGTTCCTTTTGGACCTTTCCATCCAAGCCTTGTTCCTTGCCCTCCTGCCATTGTTACAACTGCATATTGATTATTTTTTATTACTTCTTCTCCTAGTTTTTGTGCTTTTTCTTTTTCTTCTTTTGTTAATTTTTCTGGATTTATATAATCTATTGGCTCTACTTTTCCATTCTTTATTGATTTTTTGTTTTGTGTTAAATTGTATAATTTATTTATTTCGTTAAAGTCTATTTCATTTATTTGTTTTATTATTTTTTCTTGTTTTTCTTTATTCATTTGATTTATTTCTTTTATTATTTGTTCTTGATTGTTCTTCTTTAATTTTTGCTCTGCCTTTTCTAGCTCTGTCATTTTTACCACCCTTATTATTATATTAGTTTTTATGGATTTATTCTACAACAGTTTTTTTAAATTGGCAAGCACTTTTTTCGAAATGGGGATAATTCTGGTTAAAAAGTTATTACATATTCATATATTCTTCCACTGAAATTCCATAAACTACTTTTAAATTATGTATATTCCAATCATCTGGCCATTCTGCATTTTCTTCTGTCACATCAGTATAGATAATTATATCTGGATTAGCACCATAAAATAATTGTTTATTCATATTCTTTATTGCATCCGATGATAGCCAACAAGATTTCAAATTACTCAAATTAGCTATAAAACTACTTTCTCCTATCATTCTGCAGTTAGTTCTTACTATTAACTTAGTTATTTTCCTTGGTGCATCATAGCTAATTCCATTTTTTATTCCTTCTCCGCTTCCCAAATCTAAAGTTCCAGTTAATGTCATTCCTGTAAATAAATAGTCTACTCCTAACTTCTGTATAGAATTTGGTATTGTTAAATCTCCAGAAAAAGAACTACATCCACAAAACGCAAAACTATCAATTTCTTTCACTGTATTCGGTATTATTAATTCTCCTCTAAAACCAGAACATGATATAAAAGCACTATTTCCTATACTCTCAAGCTTATTTGATAAAACTAATTTTTCGAATCCTTTGCATGAACCAAAAGCACTATCTCCTATTATTTTTACAGAATCTGGTATTACTAAACTTCCTTCAAAACCTGTACAATTTAAAAAAGCTGACTTTCCTATCTCTTCTGGTCCATCATTTATTGTTAATGTTCCTTTAAAACCACTACTTGAAGCAAATAATCCCTGTGGTATTTGTTTTAACGTACTTGGTATAACTAAATTTTCTAAATTTCCTGTCCATCCAGCAAATGCCCATTCTCCAATATTAGCAATAGATGCAGGCACTTCAAAATTTCCAGTAAATCCTGTACATCCAGCAAATGCATAGTCTTTTATTTCTTTTATTGTATTTGGTAATACAAGATTTCCTTCGAATTTGCTAGTATCAAAAGCATGTTCATCTATAACTTTAATTCCTTCACTAATTTTCAATGTTCCATCTATTTCTGAATTTTTGAATATATTATCTCCAATCTCTGTAATCTTCACTCCATCAATATAATTTGGCACTACAATATTTTCACTGCTTCCTAAATATTTAACTACTGCATTACCTTCAACTTCCCAGTCACTTTTACTTCCTTCTACTTTTTCTATTTCTCCTATTTCGCCTTTAGAACTAATTTTATAGTCTTTTTCATTTTCCTTTATTGTTACTGTCCAACCACATTCTTCACTTCCAACTATTTCGTAATCTTCTCCTTCCGTTCCTAAGTTATTATTCAAGGCTTTTTTTAAATTTGAATCTGTTATTTCACCTAAACCATTAGATAATGCATCCATAACTGATATCTTTAATGCTTCTTCTTTTTGGGCTGTTCCATTCTTTTCTTTTGCTTCTCCTGCCCTGTTTAAAATCCCATTTTGTCCTGTTAACATTGTTATGCTTATTCCGTGCTAATATTAAAAGCACTACTATAGTTACCACTAACGCAATTAATGTTATTCCTTTGTTTTTCTCGAATTTTGTTTTAAAATTCATTTTTATCTTCCTCCCTTTTGATTTTTCAAGGTAATTTTCACTTTAAGAACGCCGAAAAAGCAAGCAAAATAGACCTACAAAAATGTACTGAACCCAAAAAATTGGACATTTTTTGACTAGGTATTAGGCTGTTTTGGAATGAATTCTGTATTGTACAGGACTCATTCCTTTTAATTTGCCTTTTATCCTTTTTGTGTTATAATAATCGATATACTCTATTATATCTTTTTCTAATTCTTCTATTGTTTCATATTCTTTCATGTAAAATAGTTCTGATTTCAATAAGCCAAAGAAATTTTCAGCTAATGAATTGTCCAAACAATTCCCTTTTCTGGACATACTTTGCCTAATGCCTTTTTCTTTTAGTAAATGTTGATATTTTTTCATCTGGTATTGCCAACCTTGGTCTGAATGTAATATTAAGTTTGTATTATCTGGTATCTTATTAAATGCTTTTTCAAGCATATCAACTACTTGTGCAAATACCGGATGTCTTGATAAATTAAAACTTATTACTTTTCCATTAAATAAGTCTACTATTGGCGACAAATATATTTTTTCGTTATGTACTTTAAATTCTGTTACATCTGTAATCCATTTTTGATTTGGTTTATCTGCTTCAAATTCTCTATTTAAAAGATTATCACAGATTTTTCCCACTTCTCCTTTATATGATTTATATTTTTGCACTCTTACAAAACATTGCAATCCTAATTTCTTCATAATTTTTGAAACTGTTTTATGATTTATAATAAATCCTCTGTTATGTAGCTCCATTGTCATTCTTCTATATCCATATCTTCCTTTGTTTTCATAATAAACTGCTATAATTTCTTCTTTTATTTCTTTGTACTTATCCGGTTCTTTCATTCTATTTAATTGATAATAAAATGTGCTTCTTGTTACTTCTGCCAATTTTAACAAAGCCTCTAATTTAAATTCATGCCTTAGTTCATCTATTACTATTACTTTTTCGATTGTTTTGGCTTTGGTCTTTTCTGAACTAAGGCTTGTAATTTTTTTAAGTATTCATTTTCCATTCTAAGTCTTTGATTTTCTGCTATTAAGTCCTCTTCTGTTTCTTTCGACAATTTCTTTTGTTTTCTTTTTGAATTCATTATTTTGTTTACTCCACTTTGTTCTTTGTAAAGAGCTTGTGGTCCTTTCTCATCATATATATTTTTCCATTTACCAACAACATTACCATTTCCCAAATTAAAATGATATGATGTTTCTGCACATGATAAATGGTTACTATACATATATTCTATCACATTTTGCTTAAATTTTCCATCATATGATGATTTTTGGCGTTTTACCAGACCTGATGCTCCATGTTTTTCGTATTTTTTTACCCATCTTCTAACCGATTCTTTCGAGGAAATGTTAAAATAATCTGCTACATATCTTATTCCTCGATTTTCTTTTAAATAAAATTCTACTACTTTTAATTTAAAATCATTTGAATATTTAGACATAAAATGAACCCTCCTTATTAAACTTTTTTGTCTAATAATTTGGGTTCACTTCATTATTTCGGTATACCTTATTATTTCGGTCCAAGTTTTGTACAGCCTTACGGCACTGCACAAAACTTGGACCGATTAGTTCTCTAACGTTCCCTAATCGGGTCCATCTGCTGTTTAAATACTCTACTTTTCTCTATAAACTACTGTTATAGTATATCGCATTTAAGCATTCAGACTTACTCTATATAAAGTGTGGCACGAGAGGAATAAGTGCTAGGGGTGTCGTTCGGACCGCTGAAATCGCGATCGGCTGGAGAATAGCTAGCAATGAAATCGCCCCCACGAAAAGCCCTGTAGATAGTGTCGTCGGCCTCTAATGTCCATTCTGCATGACATCCATATAAGTCATAAACATTATTTATTATATCTGGTCTATCTCCTCCTCCAGTTATAATTGTAGTATTTCTTTTTGTATTGTCTGATGTTCCAACTGCATTTCCTGTCTTTGCCATCCAATTCATCATTGCATCATATTGGCTTCCCCATATCATACTACTTACAACTTTATCACTATCAGTAGTAAATGTTTTTATTTTTTTGTACAATCCATACCAACTACTTGTTTCACCATTACTAGCATCTGTTGTTGTTACCTTATTTTCTGCTACACTGGCATCTTTAAATACTATATTTTTATTTTCATCTAATCCTGCTTCATATCTCGCTACATAAAATCCTTTATATTTTAATATACTTGCTGTCATTGCATTATATTCTGTTGTCAATTTTGTTTTTGTTATTTTTCCATCTACTGTATCTGAACTTCCACCATCATAAGAACTTACTACATCTGGTTCTCTATAGTCTGACGAACCGCCTTGATAATTTGAGTTACTTGCATATTTTAAATAACCATTGCTTCCAGAAAATTCATATAAAAGACCTTTATAATCATTTCCAACTTGTACTGCCATTGGAGTATATGTTTTTCCTTTTCCACCTGAAGTTCCTGTATCTCTACTTTTTGGTAAATCTGCATTTCTACTTGTATCTAATACTACATCATCTACTGGTACCCATACAAATTCGCTTCCTTTTATATTTACTACCACACCTGTATCTACTGTTCCTTCCACATATGTTGCCCCATTTGGTTTTGCAAATGTTTTTCCTGCTCCATCTGCTGTTGCTTGGGCATTTGGGTTTGTTCCATAACTATCTGGATTTTTTATTGCTGTATCTGCTACTTGCCCTTCTGCTGTTTCTGGTAAATTACCTCCTCCAGAAGTTCCGCCTCCAGAGTTTCCTCCATTTGAACCTGGAGCATATTGGTTTATTGTATCTTCATATCCTTTTAATTTTTGATTTTCATCTTCTTGTGCTACTCTTGTTTTTTCCTTTGCTTCTGCTGCCCTATTTAGTATTCCATTTTGTCCTGTTAACATCGCTATACTTATTCCGTGCT
>CAKOXG010000033.1 GCA_934130025.1 uncultured Clostridia bacterium | reverse complement strand
CCATCCCACTCTATTGCTCTTAATCCAAATGGACTTCCAAACGGACTCCCAGATATAGCATTCTCTTTACGGTGGATTATTATTTTGCTTGCTTCTGAAGCACCCTGAAATGCGTTTTTATCAATTTCAGTTATTGTGCTTGGAACTTCTATTATTTTTATGCCAGAGCAGTTCCAAAAAGGATTATCTTGAATCTTAACCACCTTATTTAAGTTTATTTCTGTCATTTTTGTTTGAGCATAAAATGATCTTTCTCCAACAATTTTTACACTATCTTCTAAGTTAAATTTCCCATTTATCTGTTTCATTACTGTTATTATTGTATCCTTGCTTTTATTATATAACACCCCATTTTCAATTGTGTAGTTCTCATTGTTCTCATCTATTTTTAAATTTATATTATAATTTCCCAGTGAAAATGTTGGATTGATAGCATTTACTTTCTCACCAATATTCACCTCTCTCAGCTGATAGCAATTGGAAAATACTTGATTTTGTATTTTATTCGTTTCTTTATTTAAAGTAATTTTTGTTGCATTTATAGCTCCCATAAAAGCATATTTTCCAATTACTTCTGATGGTTCTTGCAAACTTATTTCACTAAGCTTTGAATAACAAAAAATTAATGTTACAGGGCTTGTTTTCGTGTATATGCAGCCTTCTGCTACTTTCAGACTTTCATTTTCTTCCGCTATTTCTACTACATTTATACTAGTTGGTAAATTTCTTGCATTTAAATTTGCAGTGCTTTTCGGAATTTTTAATGTTGTTATATTGCTCAACTCTGCTATATTACATGAAAAATCCACTACACCTTCTGGTATTTCAAATATGCTAATTTTCTTATAATATTTCGTTGATACAAATAATACACTCTCTTTAGTACTAGGCATTAATAATCCATTATTATATATAAAATTACTGTTTTCTTTTTCAATTTGTATGTTAGCTAATTCTGTACAATGGTCAAATGCCGTTTTTTCTATATTTTCTACATTTTTTGTTATTTTTAATTCACTTATTTTTGTACCAAAAAAAGCCTCTTTTCCTATACTTTTAATTTTATCTCCTCTAAATGTTAAATCAGTCAATCCAGATTGTGAAAATACATATTCATCTATCTTCTCAATATCAGCTGGTATCTCTATGTTTTTTATATTACTGCATGTCATAAAAGCCTGGCTCTGTATAGTTTTTATGCTATCTGGTAATGTTACATCAGTTAAATTCCTACAATTAGCAAAGGCTCTAACGCCAATGCTTCCAACTCCATCTTCAATTACTACTTTTTCCAAAGTTTGATTATTTGCAAAAGCATAATCTCCTATTGTTTTTACTGTTCCAGGAATTATTATTGTTTTTAAACCATTAACATTTGAAAAAGCTCCTGTTCCAATTTTAGTTACACTTTCTGGCAACGTAAGGGCTCCATTTTCATCTACTAACAACAAGTTGCCATCGTTAGACATTAACTCTCCATTTTTTATTACATATGGATTTGGCTCTATTCCAACATTTTGAGCAATTTTTATTAATTGCCTATCCTGAGTATTAATAATCATTTTACCTTTAATAATCTCTAATTTTTCCAAGTACTCATCACTTATTCCATTTATTATATCTCTAATACTTTTTTCACTATTTGATGTTTTTGTATTGTAATATATGCTATCTTTTCCAGCAGTTAAGCTTCCTGCATAGAATTCAGAATTTTCCATCTCCTTTGCAGTTATAAATAATTTATACTGCTCCACATATGAACTAAGCATGGTAGTAATCTTAGTTTCTTTTGATTTAGTAATCACTCCATTATCACCTGTAAGCAAACTAATGCTTACTCCTGCTAAAACAAGCATTACCACAATGGTAACAACAAGAGCAATAAACGTAATTCCGTTTTCTTTCTTTAAAAATCTTCTCTTTGTTCTTTTCTTCCATATTTTTTTCTCCCGTTTTATTTTTACTATTCGGAAAATTTCGGTTTTGATACAATACTTGTTTTTAAAACAAAATATTGTATTTTCTATCCTTAAGTAAAATACTTAAGGGAAAATATAAAACGGAGTTTTTATTGGTATTTCTGTATTTACACAGTTCTTTACGTTGCAAAATCTCTTGATTTTCTTACAATTTTTTTATTTAAAGATTTCGGAAGTTTCCATTGACTTTACTGAACCTTATGCTATAATTATTGTATAAATTTTTATCATTAAGTATTTTACTTAAATGAATTTTTGAAAAAAATTAAATGAAAAAATAGAAATTCTGAAGCAATATTTAACCATTAGCCTTAAAATTTCTATTTTTTTAACATTAATTCAAATTTTTACATAATATAAATTATTTATAAATATATTTATCATTCATCTATTAAATTTAACTATTAAAATTTACAATTTTTATTTATTGTGTCTTTGTTTTTTATATTCTTCCTATTGCTTCCCTTATATTTTCTGTTTTGTATCCTTTTTTTAAAAGAAACTGCATAAGGGTTGTTTCATCCATTTGGTTTTGTTTTTTTAGTATGAGTTTTTTAGCAGAGTTAATTTCATATTCCTGCATTTCATCTTGATGCTCTGAGAAGTAGTCTTCAATTAATCCTGATTTTATTCCTTTTGCCATTAATTTATATTTTACTTCTTTTAAAGATAGGGCATTTAATGCTACATATTCTTTCACTGCTCTTTCAATATAATTAGAATCATCTATATAACCATTTTCTTCTAGTTCCTCTATTATTTCTTCTAACATTTCATTATTTATTGTTGAGCAGAATTTATTTTTTACTTCTTGTTTGCTTCTTTTTTTATATAATATATATTTCAAAATTTTTGATTTTTCTTTATCATATTCTTCTATTGTATACATTTTCTATTCCTTCTTTTTTTATATTATAGTTTTTATTAGAAATTTATAATGTATTTGTAATACTTTTATTGATTCTTTTAAATAAAAATAGAGAATCATCTTTTGTTCTCTATTTCTATCCTTCATTTGTTATTATTCTTCTATATCATCTTCTTCATCTTCTTCAGGCTCTTCTCCACCTTCGCTAAGACTTTTTTCGAATGCTTCGTTAAATTTTTCTCTTACTTTCTTTTCAACATCATTCATTATCTCTGGATTTTCTTCAAAATATCTCTTTGCATTTTCTCTTCCTTGTCCAATTCTTGTTCCATCATAAGCAAACCAAGAACCACTTTTTTCTACAATGTCTAAGTTTACTCCTAGGTCTAATATATTTCCAGCCTTTGAGATTCCTTTTCCATAAATTATATCAAATTCTGCCTCTCTGAATGGTGGAGCAACCTTATTTTTTACTACCTTAACTCTTACTCTATTACCAAATACTTCACCATCTTGTTTTAAATTTTCTATTTTTCTAATATCCAACCTAACAGAAGCATAGAACTTTAATGCTCTTCCTCCAGGTGTAGTCTCAGGGTTTCCAAACATTATTCCAACTTTTTCTCTTAATTGATTTATGAATACAATAGCTGTATTTGACTTATTTAAAACTCCAGCTAATTTTCTTAATGCCTGTGACATAAGCCTTGCTTGTAATCCAACATGAGCATCTCCCATATCTCCATCTATTTCTGCTTTTGGAACTAATGCTGCTACAGAGTCTACTACTATTATATCTATTGCACCACTTCTAACAAGAGCTTCTGCTATTTCTAATGCTTGCTCTCCTGTATCTGGTTGTGAAACTATTAAGTTGTCTATATCAACTCCTAAATGCTTTGCATAAACTGGATCTAGAGCGTGTTCAGCATCTATAAAAGCTGCCTCTCCACCTCTTTTTTGGCATTCTGCTATCATATGTAGTGCTAATGTTGTTTTTCCTGATGATTCAGGGCCAAATATCTCTATAATTCTTCCCTTTGGAATTCCTCCTATTCCTAGTGCGACATCAAGGCTTAGTGCCCCTGTAGGGATTGCTTCTACATTCATTGCTGTAAAATCTCCTAATTTCATTACAGAACCTTTTCCAAATTGTTTTTCAATTTGTCCTAATGCAGATTCTAAAGCCTTCTTTTTCTCGTTATTATCTATTCCCATAAAAATTCCTCCTAGATTTTTATTATGCCTTAATTATAAGCGAATTCATGTTTGTATTTAATACTCTTATATTATACATTATTTTTTTCATTTGTCAATGCTTTTTTCAAACTTTTGTTTTCTTTTTATTTCAATTTTCATTTACTCTTTTACTTCACCTTTTTTACTTTCTATACCAAAGTTCTGCTTTATTGTATGTTGTATAATTACTTGGCTCTATATTTCCATATAAAGATTGTGAAGTTACTGTAATATTTTTGTTTCTACATATTCCTATAAATGGCACATCTTCTTTATATAAAGTATATATTTTTTGAAATATTTCTTTTTGCTGTTTTGAATCTTTTATTATTGCTGAGTTATTTATTAATTCCTGCATTTCCTCATTATAATAATTTTCTATATTTCCTGAAGAAAAATAATATGTTAAATCTGGAGTAAATGAATTATAAACACCTGTGTATAGAATTTGGTAGTCCTTATTTGATATGTATTTTGAATATTGATCATTTGTTATTTTATTTATGATAACTTCAATTCCAATATCTTTTAATTGTTCCTTTATTTTCTCCGATGCTTGAACTCTTCCTTCTTGATCTTTATTTACCGCAATCTTCAACCTTAATGTTCTGTAGCTTCCGTCTATTTCCTTTTTCCATCTACCATTTCTATATGTCCAGCCACCATCCTCTAGCACTTTTTTGGCTTGTTCAGCATTATATCCTGAACTTACATTTTCGGCGGTATATAAATAATTGCCATAATCAAGAGGATACTGTGACACAAATTTTTGATTATTATATACAGAAGATACTACGGCATCTTTATCTATTGCATACCCTAAAGCCTGCCTTACTGCTTCGTCTTTTAGTATTACATCATTGCAATTTAGGGCTAAAAAATCAAATTCTCTACCCGCATATTCAACTTTATTAAAACCTATTGTTCCTATATATTCGCCAAAGTTCGTGTTAGTTGTATTAAGCACATCTACATTTCCAATTTTAAAACTATTAAAAGCTTCTCCCATGGATGTATATAAATTTATTTTTATATTATCCAATTTTATTTCTTCTGCCTCTGGATTTCTCCAATTTTCATTTTTACTTAATGTTATACTATTTGAATTTATACTGCTTATTTTATATCTTCCTGTTCCTATAGGGGTTTTAGAACTTGTAAAGAAGTCCTCTCCTAAATAATAGTTGCTTGAAAGTATTGGAAATGTAAGGTTATATTCAAAAAATGGTACATTTCCATCAAGTGTTAGTTTCAATGTGCTTGCATCAACAACTTCCACATTTGTTATATGTTCAACATTATATTTGTAAATTGAATTGCTTTGTTTTATTACATCAATAGTAAAAGCAACATCTTTTGACATAAATGATGTTCCATCTTGCCAATTTACACTATTATTCACCTTAATTACATAAGTATTATCACCTGTTTTTGAGCATTCTTTTGCAAGGCATGGAGTTAATATGTAATCAGATGAAAATGTAAATAATGGTTCAAATATTAATGTATCTATATTCAGTATTTCTTTATTATTTGTAAGAATCGGGTTAATTGTATCATAATTTGTTACAGCCAACCTTATATCTCGTATTATTTCCTCTTGTGCAACAGTTTGAGAATCGTTTTCCTGCTCTTCCTCTTGGTTATTATTTTTATAAATTTTGTATCCTCCATATATAATTATCCCAATTGCGAATACTATAAATATATATTTAAATATAGTGCTTATTTTCATTTATTCTTCTCTCTTTCATGTAAAATCTATGTTTTTATAATACATTAATTATTTTAGTTTTTCAATACTTACCCATAAATTTACACACAAAAAAGGACACTTATCATGTCCCCATTTTATTTTTGAATTAATTTTAAAAAATTATTTTCTTGACTCTACTATTAGCTTTATTCCAGTTCTTTCTTCGCCTTCTACTTCAACCTCGGCAAATGCTGGAATACATATTAGGTCAACCCCGGCTGGTGCCACAAAACCTCTTGCTATAGCAACCGCTTTTACTGCTTGATTTAGCGCCCCCGCACCAATTGCCTGCATTTCAGCTTTATTCGATTCTTTCACTAAGCCTGCTATTGCGCCTGCAACTGAATTTGGATTTGATTTTGATGAAATTTTTAAAACTTCCATTTTTTTCCTCCTATATATTTTATTTTGCTCTGTGTTTCTACGTACAATATATTTATATAATATAAAGATTAATTTGTCTATAGTTTTATGGAAATTTTTTACATTTTTCATCGTCATAAAATAACATTTTTCGCCATTTATCTCAATTGTATTCTATCAATTTTATTAACGTGACAAGTTTCATCATTTATTTCAAAAACACATCCATTTAACATACATTTTCCCTCTGCCAATTTATACTTTTCAGGAAGTGTTGTTTCAAATCTCTTAATAGATGCTCCATAATCCATTCCTATTACAGATTTTATTGGTCCTGTCATTCCAATATCGGTTATGTATCCAGTTCCAGATTCAAGAATCTGTTCATCTGCTGTTTGAACATGAGTGTGAGTTCCAAACATTGCAGTTATTTTTCCATCCAAATAATATCCCATTGCAATCTTTTCAGCAGTTGCCTCAGCATGAAAGTCAAGTATTATTATATCTGCTTTCCCTTCAATTTTGCTAAGAATCTCATTCATCTTCAAAAATGGATTTTCAGATAATACATTCATATCTGTTCTTCCAATTAAATTAACTACACAAACATTGTGCTTCTTTGTTTTGAATATCCTATAGCCTTTTCCTGGTACATTTTCAGGATAATTTGCAGGTCTAATTATTCTTTCGTCATCAATAAATGAGAATATATCCTTTTTCCCCCATGTGTGGTTTCCCATTGTAAGTACATCTATTCCAATCGCCTTTAGCTCATTAAATATTTTTGTAGTAATTCCCATTCCACCAGCAACATTTTCGGCATTTACAATAACAAAATCTATTTTTCTTTGTTCTTTTATTTTTGGAAGCTCTTCTCTTAATTTCTTAACACTGCCTTCTCCAACCAAATCTCCAATTGCTAAAATATTCATAAAATACCTCTCTTTTCCATGTTATTTCAAGTTTAATATCATTTTATCCATTAAAGTAAGCTCAATTTGTTTAGGTTCATCTTCAATTTCTATTTTTTCATTTTTTATTACTTTCATTGGATTAAAATGAGTAATCTCATCGAATTTTTCTTTTCCCACAATAGCCCTAATTCTTTTTATTGCAGGATTAACTTTCGTGTATATCGATTTTTCTCTATGTGCATCGGTTCCCAAGAACTGTACTAAATTATTTTCAAGCATTTTTTCAACCACTACTTGTGCTTTTTTTCCATATTGGCCAATTATACTTCCATAGTTTGCCTGCATTAATACCCCCTCATTTGCAAGGTCATATATTATATTAGGCTTTTTTTGTGTAAACACATACCTTTCAGGGTGTGCAAGAATTGGCACATATTTATGTTCCATTAGTGAATACAATACATCTAAAATATTAACGGGTTCTGCATTTAGTGGGAATTCAAACAATACATATCTTGAGCCATTTATTGAAGACGCCTTTTTGTTTTGCAGTAAATGAAGCATATTTTCTGAAAAATATACTTCACTTCCTAAATATAAATTAATATTTATTTTTTCTTTTTCCATCCCTTGCGATAATGCGTAAATCCATTTTTCTCTATTTTTTTCATCAACTTCATAGTATCCCTCCATATAGTGAGAGGTAGAAACTAGTCCATCAAATCCTGCTATTTCTGCTTCTTTTAGCATCTCAAATGTTTCTGCTATGTTTCTTGCTCCGTCATCTATAGAAGGTATAATGTGGGAATGAAAGTCAATCATGTTATTTATCTCTCCTTGAATTTTCTAAATTCTGCTTTTCTCTTTCTAAATATTCATTTACTTGTTTTAGAATACTTTCAGTTGTCTCATTTTCATTCACAACTTCTGCTTTTTCCTCTTTATCATTTATACTGTGCACTTCAGAATCATAAGTAACCGCATCCGCAGGTTTAAAATTTGCTTCTTTAGGGCTTACACTTTCACTATGTTTACTTTCTTTTTTTTGCTGCTTGTCACTGCTATCAAAGAAAGCTTGCTTTTCTTTCTTTTTATTTGCAGGAACAAGTTGTGATCCATAATAGTAAGACTTTTCATATTTTTTTCCATCTACATGAACCTTATTAAATACAACTCCGGCAATATTTCCTCCTACGTTTTTAATACTTTTTATAGTATTTTGTAAACTTGCCTTTTTGGTCTGTTTATAAGCTGCAACAACAACAGTTGAATCTACTATTCTTGATAAAATAACTGCATCAGTTACAAGCTCACAAGGAGGTGCATCAACAATTATTATATCATAATAGGTGCTCATTTTTTGCAATAAATTATTCATCTGAGGAGTAATTAAAAGCTCAGATGGATTAGGTGGTACATTACCAGCAGCTATCATGTGCAAATCTTGTATCTCTGTTTCTTGAATATATTTTCCAATATCTTCTACTCCAGCGTTTTCTTTGCATTCAGATAAATAATTAGCAAGACCCGGCCTAGGTGAAACACCAAATATATAATATTGGCGGCCTTTTCTCATGTCAGCATCAATTAGCAATACTTTTTTCTCAGCTTGTGCAAATGTAATTGCTAAATTTGAAGCAATCCAACTTTTACCTTCTTTTGGAAGTGTAGAAGTAACTAAAAGTGTTTTTAAATTTTTATTAACATTCATAAACTGTATGTTAGTTCTTAGTGTTCTAAAAACTTCTGAAATAGGAGACTTTGGGTCTCTAAAAGTTATCACTTCTTTTCTCATTATCTTCTACCTCCTTTTTTTCCATCAAAATTATCAAGTGGAATAGATGCTAAAACTATTGTTGAACATAATTTTTCAATATCATCAGTACTTTTTACCGTTTTATCAAACATGTTGGCTAGCAACACATACACAACAGAAATTACAACACCAATAAGTGCAAATAGCATTACATCTTTATTGTGATTAACATTTGATGGGCTATCCTCCACCTTGGCTTCATCAACAACATGAACATTATTTAATTTATAATATTCCTTAACTTGCTCAGTAAATACTTTTGCAATTTCATTTGTAAGTTTCTCTGCTACTTCTGGATCCTTATTTGTAACTGAAATTTTAATCATCTCTGTATCAGCAACAGCCTTAACTGCTACTTTACTTTTAAGCGAATCGGCAGTTATATCAAGGCCAAGATTCGAAATTACTTGGTTTAAAACTTTATCGCTCTCCACAAGTTTTCCATATGTTGCAACTAATTTGGAGTTTAGAGTAATATCAGTTGCTGTAATAGACTGGCTACCTCCTGATGAATTAGCTCCTTGCTCTGTTGCTAAAAGTAGTGTGGTATATGAGGTATACACAGGTTTCACAAAACACATTGTGTATATTACCCCCAATACCATAAAAATCAAAACAATTAATAATATTTGAATTTTATTATTCCAAAATAATTTTAATAATTGGCTTAAATCTAATTCTTCCATAATCTCTCCTTTTGTTTTTTCATTTGAATTTTCTAAAAATATTATATATAAAATGCAAAATACTTGCAATAGTTTTTAATCTATTTTTTACTTATTTGCTTAATATTACACTCAGCAGCTGAAAACAGTATTCCAAAAATTATTCCACATGATGTTGTTATATATAAAATTTTATAAATTTCATCAACAAAAATTTTAACCAAAATAGATATATTTTCATTCAATACCGTTAAGTTTTGTATTCCCAAAAAGTGCTTTTCAAGAATCACTCCAATTAAGCTCAATCCTGCAAGGGAAAATGCTATTATTGCCATCATTTTTAAAATATTTCCTGCATTTTTTATATTTAGCATAATTATAGCAATGATGCTTGCAAATAATAAAACAACAATTGTAATAAAAATATTTGGAATTATAACCTTTACCCTGCTAATAACTGTTGAAATTCCTTGAATTGCAGAATTTGGGTATGTAGCTATATTTGAATACGTATTTATAATTGAATCCTCAAAGTTTTGAATTTGATTTTCTACAGTTTTATTTACAAATATCTTATTATTTTTTATATAATTCCTAATGTTACTATCCAATTTTTCTCTTATATCATCACAGTCGATTTTATAACTTTCGTTATTTAGTATGGCATGAATTATTGCATTTGTATCTTTCTTAATTTTGCTTAAATCATATATCCCTTCAAATACACTACTATCCATTCCAGACTGCATTATATAATTTTCAAATCCATCATTCATTGTAGCTTCTAATTTTTCATAATAACCACTCTTTGCAACCTTTTCTTCCCAATACTCCTCATTCAACACTTTATTATTTAAAAAAGTAATAGCAATAATTGAAATGGTTAGCAATACTATTGTAAATGATAATATGTATGATATTACATTTTTCATAATTAAAATATGTCTCCTTCTATTAATTTTGAATATGTTACGAATCTATGAGTAGCATGGCCTATACTATTAGAAGGATAACATGTATACAACATTAGTATTTCTTCATTGTCTTGTATATATACTGCATCTGTATCTGATTGATCAACAATTTTTGTTTCATAAATTTCATATGTAAAGTTTCCATAGTTAGTTTTAATATTTATTTTGTCCCCAACATTAACAGTATATAAATATTTTAAAAATCCGCCCGTATCATGTGCCATGCAAATTATAGATCCACCTTCACCAGGGAAATACGATACAGATTGCCCTACACCTTTTCTTAAAATTGAAAGAGAATCTCCATAATAAAGCCCCAGCTTCACATTAATAGCATCAATGGTCAATGTTCCATACTTCTCTCCCCATGCCGGATAATGAGTTAAGCTTTTATTTTCCAAATCTATCTTTATCTCTTCGCTTACTGCATTATTGTTCTTATTGCTTACTGACACTAAATTAATTAGTGCAATTGCCTGCATAAGCTTGTCACCAATAGTAAGCCTAATGGTAACACATATAACAACAATAAATATAAAAGCAACTATTAAATTACTAATAGTTGCTCCTAATATATTCTTTATTTTTTTCATATTATTTTGACGTAACTTTTTTTGCAACTAGTACAGCAACGGCAATTAAAGCTATTCCAGAAACCACTATATATGGAACATAAGATGTTCCTGTTTGTACTAAGTTTGTACTTTGTCCAACTTTTGCCTCAATTAAAGAATTTCCATTGGCATCTTTAATTTGAAGTGTATTATTTGCAGAAATGTAATTAATTTTTACATTTGTAGCTGCTTCAATTTTATCCAAAGATGCACTTATTTTATTTATTGCATCTGAAGAAAATTTAGATACACTTGCAGTATTCTCACTTTCAACAGTTTTTACTATCTCAGCAACATTAGCCTTAACAACAGAAACTTGATCACTTGTTAATTCATGTGAATTCAAATACTGTTTTAAAGCAAGTAATTGGCTTTCATTGGCCTTGTATGTTTTACCATCTACTGTTACTTTTACGCCTTCCATATATGAATATAATTCATCATTTGCTGTTGCGGCATTTACCACTGTTGTTAGTGCCATTAATACCATTGCTATTAAAGCAACTATTAAAATTGTTTTGTTAAGTTTCATTTTAAATTCCTCCTAAATTATTTTCTTATAATATAACATTAATTGAAATTTTTTTCAATAGTTTTTACTTCCAATTTTTTATTTTTTTCTAATTTTCATTGAATAAATCTCTTGTATAAATTTTATTGTCTTGTTTCTGTATTTTCTCATCAATTCTATTACATAAAATTATGTCCGATTTATTACAGAATTCATAAAAATCATTTACAATAGAGCATCCATTAAACTCTTCTGCTTTTAGTGTTGGTTCATGTATAATAACATTTATATTATTAGCTTTTAATCTTTGAATTATTCCTTGTATAGCACTTGCTCTAAAATTATCTGAATTTGTTTTCATAGTGAGCCTATAAATTCCAACTGTTTTTGGATTCTTTTTCAAAATCATTTTTGTAATATGGTCTTTTCTAGTATCATTAGATTTAACTATAGCCTCTATTAAATTTTGAGGGACTTTATCATAATTTGCTAATAGCTGTTTAGTATCTTTTGGCAAGCAATATCCTCCATAGCCGAAAGAAGGATTATTATAATAATCACCAATTCTCGGGTCTAAACATACACCATCTATAATGTCCTTTGTATTTAATCCTTTTAGTTCAGCATAAGTGTCGAGTTCATTAAAATATGAGACTCTTAGTGCTAAATAAGTATTTGCAAACAGCTTAACAGCTTCCGCTTCTGTACTGTGCATAAATTTTATAGCAATATCTTTTTTGATTGCAGCTTCCTTTAAGAGTTCTGCAAATTTTTCTGCTCTTTCAGATTTTTCTCCAACAATTATTCTTGAAGGGTATAGGTTATCGTAAAGGGCTTTACCTTCCCTTAAAAATTCTGGCGAAAACATAATATTATCAATATTGTATTTTTGTTTCATCTCTTCTATAAATCCAACTGGAACTGTAGATTTAACAACCATTGTTGTATTTATATTCATTTCCACAACTTTATTAATAATATCCTCTACACTTGAAGTATCAAAAAAGTTCTTTTCATCGTCATAATTAGTTGGTGTACTAATTACAATAAACTCTGCAT
>CAKOXG010000032.1 GCA_934130025.1 uncultured Clostridia bacterium | reverse complement strand
TTTTCCTCCTTATAAATGTGAAACATTTTTGCTTAATTTATTTGATTTTGTTTCACATTTTTATTATATCATAAATTTTAAAAAATGTGAAACTTTTTTTGCATTTTTTCTTTAATTTGTTTCACATTTTTTTAAATTTGTTGTATTATTTTGATTTTTATCACTAATTTTGTATCAATAAGGCGTATTTTTTTTTATACTTTTGATGCAAAATCAATAACAATATGTATTTTTAAGAGTATCAATATTTTTTATAAGGATTACAACTTCGCTATCGCTCAGTTTTTAAGTTATCTGTAACTCACTGCGTTCGAACGGCTAACCTAAAAACTGGTGCTAACAACAACACTCATGTGTGTATTGTCCTCCGTTTTCTCTTGTTCCTGGCAAATATGCTTTTATATATCCTACATCTATTTTGCTTTTTTCAAATGGCGGATCTAGTAATTTTATTATACCAAGTTCCCTATCTATTAAATGATTTTCCAAGCTCTCCATTGCTATATACTTTTTATCGTTATCCCCGGCGGAAGAAATTACTGCCCAACTTTGCGAAATGCTATCAATTTTACATTCTTCATTTTGTAGACTTCCGAAGTATATCTCCAGAATCTGAAAAGGCACGCCTAAACCATCTTCCATCCCAGCATTCTGTATTTAGAACCCTCTTTAGATTATTCATTACTTCTTCATATTTTTTAATTCTTGTTTCATCATTCATATACCTGCATATAGGAATAAACTTCTTTAATACTTCGTATGTGAAAAATCCCAACCATACGCTTTCACCTACACCTTTTGCTCCTAAGCTACTAAAGCTATCATTCCAGTCTCCGGTTCCGATTTTTGGAATACCGTGTTTTCCAAAATTTAAAGATACTTCTATTGCTCTTATGCAATGAAAATATAAGCTTTCCTTAAATTTTGAATTTTGATATAAGTCGTATCTTTCTTCTTCGTTTTCTTTTAAAACCTCTGCTTCTTTATATGATATTTCTTCATTTAATATTTGATAATCACTCGTAAATTCTATATAATCACATGTTACATATACAAGCCATAACCTATCATCTGTAATTCTACTTCTTATGCCTCTTCCTGTTTCCTCGTGCCACCAGTGTTCTACATCTCCTTCTATGAATTGATGCTTTGCAGAATTTATGATTTGATTCTTGGTAATTTCTGAATCTACATATTTGGCAAGCATTGAATCTTGAAGCTGATCTCTAAAACCATATGCTCCACCAGACTGATAAAATCCGGTTTTTGCAAATATTCTTGATGAAAGTGTTTGATATATAAGCCAACCATTTAATAATATATTTGTTGATTCCATTGGCGTTTGTACTTGTACTTTTGATATTAAATTTTCCCAATATTTTTTAACATTTACATATTCATTTTTACAATTATATATGTTGGAATATTTATATGCAAGATCTAAAGCTTCTTCTCTGTTTCTACCTGCTCCTACTGAAAAAGCAATTGTTTTTTTAGAATAGGCATCTATAGTTATTATTATTTCTATTGCAGATATACCATCTTTATCAAAAGAGTTTTCCCTATTTAGCTCTAACTGGTCTAGTGCAGAAGGATTATTTATTCCAGAATCTCTAAAAAATGATACCCTACTTCCCGTATATGAATCTATTTTTTCACTGGATGATATAAACATTTCGTTTTCTTCAAAGTTTAAATTTCTAATAAATAGAACATTACTTTCCTTCTTATACTCATTATAAATATAACCATTTGACTTTATTTCATCCTCTCCAAGCACTGGCTTTATATAATAAATTAGTTTTAATTTTTTCTTTTGCGGATTTTTATTTTCAAGAGTTATCAAATTTATCTTAACAGAATCTTCCCTTGGTACAAACACATCTACTTCCTGCATAATCTTTAAACATTCATGTTTATATTTTGCATATCCAAAACCATATGTCACATAATAATTGTTTTCATCGTGCATAGGGTTAAATCCTAATGACCATTTTTTATCAGTTTCCATATCTTTTAAATATATTATTTCTGAAGGGGTATCTATAACCTGGTCATTTGACCAAGCCGTTAGCCTATTTAGCCTACTATTTCTGTACCATGTATATCCTCCCATATTTTCAGTAACCACTGTTCCAAAATTTTTATTTGCAATCACATTACACCATACAGTTGGAAGCTTATGCTGCTTATTTATTTTTATATTATACTCTTTGCCATCATCCGAAAATCCTCCATATTCATTGTAATACTTAAGGTTCTCTTCATTTTGTAAATTTACCAGTTTATCTTCTATAATTACATTATTCTTTTTCTCATCATAGCCAATCTCCTTTACTCTTTCTAAAATTTTATTTTCTATTTCATCTATTTGATGTTTTAAAATACTTCCAGAAGCATCCAGTGTTAGTGTTGCCCTCATTTCTAATAATGTTTTATCATCGCTATTTACATCATTTAAGCAAAAAATTCCTCCTGGTACATTTAATAAATATGCTTCTCCTCGATTTAGTATTTGAGTTTGAACTGCATCCTTAACATAATTTTCATATGATTCCTTTTCCTCATTTAATATTATTAAATCAACTAAAATATTTTTTACTCTAAAAAATTCATGAGCAGCTAGAATCTCTTTAATAAAATCAATATCATTTATATCTTTTATTTTTACCAACAATATTGGAAGATCTCCAGATATTCCAAATTTCCATAAGCCTTCTATTGGAAATGCCTTTACTGTTCTTGGTAACTTTTTTATCGAAACTTTGGGTTTACTTAATAAATATCCTAATATTTTTTGATACAAATCTATATCCTTGCCTTTAATTCCTAAATATCTATTTTCAGCCTCACTCTTTGCCTTTAAAAGCTCAAACATACTTTTTATTCTTTCATTATTCATGAATTTAACAATATTTTTTGCTGCCACTTCTCTATTTTCACTTACAGAAACAATTAAGTTTATATATGCTGGTTTTTCTGGCGAAATACTAATGGTTTTTTTCATTGCGACAATAGGATCCAACACATAACCTAATTTTTTGCTAAATGGTATTGAATTTTTTATTTCTGTTGGAATTTCAAAATTGCATCTACCATACAATTTTTCCTTGTCTATTTCAAACTCCAAGTCACCCAATATATTTTCATCCTCTGTATACATATTAATAGCCAAATACATATCTTGTTCTGCCTTTGTGTGTGCCTTCCTCTTTATTATGATAGTATTTGTTTCATCCAAAAACTCATATGACAAGAACAAATTATTAAATGCTTTATGCGAATAATCCTGCATAGCATTTGATATTATAGGTTCTAATACCGCTGTTACTTCTAATACCTCATCTATATTTCCTAGATTCTTTAATTCTATTCTTCTTATTTCTAATGGCTCATCACTGCTAACTATAACCCTGGTAATTGTTTCTATATTTTCATCTCTCCTAACTATTTTATCTTGTTCTGGAGAAAAAATTATACTGTATTTATCTGGTTTGTGCATTCCCTTAGAATACGTATTTGTCCATAAATTTTTATTTCTAATATTTTTTATATAAAATTTTATTCCCTGTTCAGCCTCATCAGTCTCCTTGAATCTATTAATTAGCATATTTCTATATTTGCTATAACCATTTCCATATTGATCCATAAATATTGTGTAATTATCATTTGCAATTACATTTGTTATGTTTAAATTTTCATTTATTTTGTTGTATTCTCTTTGAGTATAGTCTTCATAATCTTTATATTTTATCTTTTCTACTTTTTCCTTTTCCTCTTTAGTAACAATCATATTTTCTGGCATTTTTTCTTGCAGAAGTATACTTGCTGCCTGCATTTCTGGGTTTTTCATAAATCTTTTTTGTATAATGTTTTTATTCATTAAATTATTTATAGAAAGAAGTATTAATCCCTGATGATGCGCCATATACGTTTTAACAGCTTCTTTACCATTTCTATTTCTTCCCGGGGTGTAATCTATTGATTCATAAAAACCATATTTATTATACATTTTCTCTGCTTCAAGCCTTTTTAAATTTTGAATTACAAGTTTAGGTTCCTCATTTAAAGCAAGTATTGAACCATATGCAGACACAACCATTTCATCAGATAAGCCTCTTTTAAGCCCTAGCCACGGAATACCAAATGCCTTATATTGATAATTATTATTTAAATCTTTTAGGTTAAATGCCGCCTCAGATATTCCCCATGGAATTCCCAATTTTTTCGAATACTCCAACTGGCTCATTATCATAAATTTGCAAGATTCATCTAATATGCTTCCGGGATATTGTGGAATATTTATACTAGGCATTAAATATTCAAATGAGGTTCCAGCCCACGAAATTAGTCCTTTATAACCATTTAATGTTGTAAGTGTTCTACTAAGATTATACCAATGCTTTTCTGAAATGTCCTTCTTACTAATTGCAACAAAACTTGCTTGTCTAGCCTCTGAAGCAAGCAAATCGTAGTATGAATCGGTTAGTTTTCCATCTTCCACATTAAATCCCACAGAAAACAATCTATTTTCCTGATCATATAATTTACTAAAATCAGTGTTATTTATTATATTTTCTATCGATTCTAGCATATAGTCTATTTTTCCAATAAATTCATTTGGAACATTTTCATTTACTTTTTCTATATTTTCTTTTTTTTCTTGCAAAAATTCACGAAGCACATATAAATATCCAACAAAATTTCCACTATCTACTGACGAAATATACCTTGGAATTAATGGTTCCAGAGTCTCTATATTATACCAATTATAAAGATGACCATTCCATTTTGAAAGATTTGATATGTTTTCTATCATCTTATACAAAAGCTCTATAGTATCTTCAAAATTCTCGTAGTGTAAATCGTAACTTGCCATAACAGCCAATAGCCCTAGCCCAATATTGGTTGATGAGGTTCTATTAACAATTCTAGGCTTTCTGTCTTCTTGGTAGTTATCTGGGGGTAAATAATTTCCTTCTGCATTTATATTTTCTTTAAAATATAGCCACGTTCTTCGACCAATTTCCATTAAATAATTTTTTTCATTTGGAGAAATCATGTCTATGGCATAAATCTCCTTATTTTTTTTGCTAATACTGCACATTATTCCTGGTGCAATAAGCCATAACAAACTAAATATCAATAAAAAAGCACAATAAATTTCTCTGTTTACTAACACAAAAAATATTACAACACCTGCTACTCCAAAAATGGTATTTAATATCATATTTTTATAATAAGAAAATATATCTGCACCTGCATTCTTTTCTGCCTCTTCTGCTGTAGTCCACTGAAGTAGATGTTTTTTACTTTTTAACATTCTATATGCTGTTTTAAGTTCTGCTTTTAGAGCTATATACATTTTATCTGGAATTAACGTTATATCTATTAATCCCCTTATTAGAGCTGCATTTATTCCATCTATTGTTTTAACAAATTTCTTTGTTCTCACCCTTCCATTCTTAGGCGAAATAATACTATTTATTAAACAAATTATTGTTGGCATTAGTAAAGATATTATTGCAATTATTGGTATAAATGCAAAATTCACATTATATGCCATCTTAATAAAAAAGCTAAACAGTAAACAAAGAAATATTGATGTTTCATGTTTACTTCTTGTTATATTACTAAATATTTTAAATTTACTTAATAAGTTTAATGGGTTGTTTTTGATTATTCCTTGCTTATTTTCAATTTTATTTTTTATCCATTGTAATATTTGGTAATCTCCCCTAGTCCATCTATAAAGCCTAGTTCTATAACTCATATATGATGTAGGAAATCCATCCATAAGCATAATATCTGAAGCAAGAGCACATCTTAGGTAATTCCCCTCTAGCAAATCATGGCTAAGTACAGTATTTTCTTTTATCTCATTATTTAGGACCTTTGAAAATATATCTAAATCATATATTCCCTTTCCCGTAAAAATTCCTTCATCAAAGTTGTCTTGGTACACATCAGAAACAGCACTTGTATAAGAATCTGTTCCGCCTTCACCTGCATAAATTTGTGTAAAAATACTCTTTCTAGTATCTTGTAAACCAATTCCCACTCTTGGAGCAATAAGCGCATGCCCAGATATAACCAAATCACCTTCTGAATTCAATATTGGTTTATTAAGAATATGTGCCATAGCTCCAACCAGTTCGAGCCCAGAATTTAGGCTTAGCTCTGTGTCTGCGTCCAAAGTTATTATATATTTTATATCATTTTTCATATTCTCATCTTCTAAAGTATTCACTCTAAATGGATTGTTTATATGCCCAAGAAGATATTCATTAAACTGATTTAGAAGGCCTCTCTTTCTTTCCCATCCCATAAAGCATTCTTCACTATCGCACCACGTTCTTTTCCTATATACAAAGCCAAAAATATCCTTACCATATTTTTCGTTCAGTTTATTGGTTCCATTTGTACCCTCATCAATTATATCTTCATCAACTTTTTCTTTCTCTTTATTGCTTGCTGTAACATCCCCTAAAAGTGTAAAATATAGATTCTCACTCTTATTTGCCAAATAGTACACTTCAAGTTTTTTAACCATTTCCTCAGTCTTTGTAGCATTGGGTAAAATACAAGGTATAACCACCATAGTCTTTTTATCTTCTGGTATTCCATTTTGAAAATCCAGTTTAGGTACAATTTTCGGCTTAACCGTTTTGCTTAATATATATTGAACAATCTTTACAATAATACTCTCTATTGGTATTAATACAATTATAGCAAGAATAATACTTAATATTGATGATCCCGCGGGACTTATTTGTACTCCTTTGTTTATATTTATGCTAAATAGAATTCCTATAAGTATTGATATTATAATTGCCATGCCCCAGTTTCCATAAACATATAGCTTAACTTTATTTTCTCTTGATAACTTTTCTTGTTTTTTATCAAGCAAACTATTTAATAAAGTTTCTTTTCCATCAGAAATTAGATAATATCCAATATGTGCCTTTTTGTAATTAATTTCTTTTCCTTGATTAATTTTATCCATACTTTCATTACAAAACTGTAAACACTTTTGTGCAATATAAAGTTCAGATATTTTAGTCTTCTTTGATATTTCTTCTATGCTATTTCTATAGTAAGTTTTCGTATCGGAATCCATTTTTTCATATTGCTGTGCTGGATCCTTTTTCAAAATATCTTCCACCCTATTAATTTTTTCAAATATCTCCAAAAAGTTAATTCTTGATATTTTTTTTAAACTAATTATGCTATTTCCAATAGATACTTTCTTTATAGCAATATCAAAATGTTCCTTCTTCACAATATCATAAATTGAGTTACCCGTTTTTGAAACTTCCTCTTCCAGAATATTCAAGTAGTTATATGCTTTACTGCCATATTTTTTCAATTTATAAGACATATATTCAACAAAAGAATTCTTCATTTGTGTTGTTTTTGTTCCATTTAATTTTAAATAATTTGCGTTTTTGCCCTTTGTAATATTAGAGTCCAAATATTTTGACAATATTTCATTTACCTTATACTTTTGGATTTGTGCCATATATATACTTTCGCATATCTCTCTTATTTTTTCTATTAGTGCAATTTGCAAAAAAATGCCCACATTCCATATCTCATTCATACTTAGGCTTTTTTTAGTTTGATAGCTGGTAAGCATTTGCTCCAAATTTTCCGAATTAATTTTTCCATCAGTGTAAGCACACATTTCGCACGCAATAACATAAACTCTCGCAAAACCTTTATAAGGTCCATTAGCTATTCCTAGAAAATTTGTATATTTCTTAATACTTAAATCTTTACTTACATTTTTTACAATCTCTTCAATAATATATAAATTATCCAAAATCCATTCACCCGCCGGATGTATTGGAATATTTTGTTTAATTTGCTCATTTAAAAGACTATATGTTGCTTTTATAAACATATAGTTATCCTTTAGCCTTGGTATTGGGTACGTTGATTTATCAGAACTCTGCATTAAAATATGTTCAGATGCAATCTTCTCCAAATACAAATTCAATTGGTTTCTATCTAGCAAAGCACCTTTTATATTTATAAACTTTTTTTCTCTCAAAAAAATCCACTCCTTGGAATATGTTTTACACATATTGTCTCCAAGAAGTGGAAAAGTTATTCGTTTTTTAGTTATATACGTATATTAATTTTTAAATTTATTTACAAATGTTAAAAATATTCCATTATTCCATTATATATTCCCCAGGCTAGCTTTTCTTGATACTCATCCATTTGCAACTCTTTTTCCTCCTGTTCATTAGACAAAAAACCACATTCAACAAGACAGGTTGGAATTTCTACATGTTTTATAATATAAACATTATTTATTCCCATCGGAACTCTTTTATTTTCTTTTTGAATGGCTTCATTTAAATTCATTTGAATACTTGTTGCTAATTTCTTTCCCTCTTCACTCTTCTTTTTGTAGAACGTTTGCCAACCATAATATTGACTTTGTGATATTTTGTTTAAATGTATACTCACAAAAATATCTGCAGACGAACTATTCCCTATTTTTACTCTATTCTTAATATCTGAAACCTTCTTTTCCCTTAAAGTCTTTTTTCCAACATCATAAATCGCATCATCATTAGAACGAGTTAATATTACCTTTGCGCCACTTTGTTCTAATAGCTTCTGAAGCTTTAATGCAATTTGCAGATTAATATGCGCCTCACTAACACCATTCTTACTAACAGCCCCACCGATCTTCCCCACCGATGACCCGCATCCACCACAATAGTTCTATTTTCCACTGGTGTTGTCATTGTTTCAAATGTTTTGTATTTTACTGTATTATTACTAGCAGTTTGCATCATAAACATTCCAACAGGTAAAATTGTTGCAATTAAAAGAAACATAACTCTTTTTTTATGAATTCTTAACATAAAAGTCTCCCACAAATATAATGAAATTACACTACTTTCATTATATTCATAAGAAATAAAATTATACTTATTTTGAAATTTTAAAAAGGGCATCTCTAAATTGAGATGTCCTTTTCATTATTTTATTCTTCATTATTTTCTACAGATGTTGTAGATTCTTCATTTTCTGTGTAATCATCTACTGCTACATCATCCATTTCTGAATCTTCTACTTTTGCTGTATTTGCTAATGGATTTACCTGGTTTTCAGAGTTTTCTGTTTCTTCTTGCTCTTCAGTATTAATGTGTATTTGTTTATATCTCTTCATACCAGTTCCGGCTGGGATTAATTTACCAATGATAACATTTTCTTTTAATCCTATTAACTCGTCTGTTTTTCCTTTTATTGCAGCTTCTGTTAAAACTCTTGTTGTCTCTTGGAATGATGCTGCTGATAAGAAGCTTTCTGTTGCAAGTGATGCCTTTGTAATTCCAAGTAGAACACGTTTTCCAGTTGCAGGTCTTAGTCCCTGTTCTTCGGCCTCTTTGTTTTTGTCCTCGAATTCATACATATCTACAAGTGATCCTGCAAACATGTCTGTATCTCCGTTGTCTTCTACTCTAATTTTCTTAAGCATTTGTCTTGCAATTACTTCAATGTGTTTGTCGTTTATATCAACACCTTGGTTTCTATAAACTTTTTGAACTTCGGCAATTATATATTCAAATACTCCTTCTGGTCCATTTATCGCAAGTACTTCAGCAGGGTTCTTAGAACCTTCTGTAATTTGATCTCCGGCATTAAGCATGTCTCCATCTCTTACTTTTAATTTAGCTCCAAATGGTATTAAGTATGTCTTGCTGTCGTCATTAGAAGTAACTGTAACTTCTTTTCTCTTCTTTTCATCTTTGATAGAAACTTTACCAGTAATTTCAGTAATTATAGCAAGTCCCTTTGGTTTACGAGCTTCAAAAAGCTCCTCAACTCTAGGAAGACCTTGTGTAATATCTGCAACACCGGCAACACCACCAGAGTGAATAGTACGCATTGTAAGCTGTGTACCAGGCTCACCGATTGATTGTGCAGCAATAATTCCAACTGGATCTCCAATATCAACTTCTTTTCTAGAAGCCAAGCCCATACCATAACATTTAGCACAAACACCATGTTCTGTTCTACATCCGATTACGCTACGAACTAATACTTTCGTTATTCCAGCTTCTGCAATCTTGTCTGCAATATCCTCTGTAATAAGTGTATCCTTATCAACTATAACTTTACCAGTATTAGGATCAACCACATCATTCATTGGGTATCTTCCAAGTAATCTTTCTTGCATTTTTTCTATTATTTGGTTTCCATCTTTAATATCGTAAACATCTATTCCTTCTGTTGAACCACAGTCGTCTTCTCTTACGATTATGTCCTGAGAAACATCAACTAATCTTCTTGTTAAGTATCCAGAGTCTGCAGTTCTTAACGCTGTATCAGAAAGTCCTTTACGAGCACCGTGTGCAGAAATGAAGTACTCTAATGCGTCAAGTCCCTCTCTAAATGATGATTTAATTGGAATTTCAACTGTTCTACCAGTTGTACTAGCCATAAGTCCACGCATACCAGCTATTTGTTTTAACTGGTCTAAGTTACCTCTGGCTCCAGAGTCAGACATCATGAACATTGGGTTTTCTTTATCAAAGTTTCTCTTCATTGCTTCCTTAACATCGTCTGTTGCTTTTTCCCATATTTTAATTACTTGATTATATCTTTCATCATCAGTAATTAAACCACGTCTATATTGTTTTAATATATTGTCTACATCTGCTTGAGCTTGTGCAATTATTGTCTTTTTCTCAGGTGGTACTTGAACATCAGCAACTGATACAGTTACAGCACCTAATGTTGAGTATTTATAACCTGTAGATTTAATATAGTCTAGTAATTCTGCTGTTCTGCTTAATCCATGTACAGAAATACATTTTCCTATTATTTTTCCTAGATTTTTCTTTGAAACTACGCCATTTATTTCATATTCAAATTCATTTTCTGGCTTGCTTCTATCAACAAATCCTAGGTCTTGAGGAATTCCTCTATTGAATATTATTTTTCCTGGTGTTGTAGCAACTTTTGCATGTTTTTCAACACCATCAACCACCTTAGATCTTCTTACGAATATCTTTGAGTGCATTGTTACATCATCATTTGCTAAAGCCATTATAGCTTCTTCTGGAGATGAGAAGTATGTTCCTTCACCTTTTTCTCCATCAACATCCATTGTTAAGAAGTAACTTCCTAGAATCATATCCTGTGTAGGAGTTGTTACTGGCTTACCATCTTGTGGTTTTAACAAGTTGTTTTCAGAAAGCATTAGGTATCTTGCTTCTGCTTGTGCTTCTGGTGATAGCGGTAAGTGAATAGCCATCTGGTCACCATCGAAGTCTGCGTTGAATGCAGTACAAACTAATGGGTGTAATTTTATTGCTCTACCTTCAACAAGTACTGGTTCGAATGCTTGGATACCAAGTCTGTGTAGTGTAGGAGCACGGTTTAGAAGTACTGGATGATCTTTTATAACATCTTCTAGTATATCCCAAACTTCTGGGCGTAATCTTTCTACCATTCTCTTTGCACTCTTTATGTTGTGGGCTATTCCACGTCCAACTAATTCTTTCATTACAAATGGTTTAAATAATTCAACAGCCATTTCCTTTGGCACACCGCATTGGTAAATTTTAAGTTCTGGTCCAACAACTATAACTGAACGTCCTGAGTAGTCAACACGTTTTCCAAGTAAGTTTTGTCTGAATCTTCCTTGTTTACCTTTTAGCATGTCTGATAATGATTTAAGTGGTCTGTTTCCAGCTCCTGTAACAGGTCTTCCACGTCTTCCATTATCTATTAAAGCATCTACTGATTCTTGAAGCATTCTCTTTTCGTTTCTGACAATTATTTCTGGAGCTCCAAGTTCTAGTAATCTCTTTAATCTGTTATTTCTGTTTATAACTCTTCTGTATAAATCATTCAAATCTGATGTAGCAAATCTTCCACCATCTAATTGAACCATTGGTCTTAAATCTGGTGGTATAACAGGTACTACCTGCATAATCATCCATTCAGGCCTATTGTTTGAAAGTCTAAATGATTCTACAGTGTCTAATCTTTTTACAAGCTTTGCTCTTTTTTGCTCACTTGCTTTTTCTAATTCTTTCTTTAATTGAGCTGATAATTTATCTAAATCAATTTCAGATAATAATGTTCTTATTGGTTCTGCACCCATTTCTGCTTTGAATGAGCCTTTTCCAAACTTTTCAACAGCTTCAACATATTCTTTTTCAGATAATACTTGTGCTTTTGATAAAGTAGTTGAGCCTTTGTCTGTTACTATGTAAGATGCAAAATATACAACTTTTTCTAGTGCTTTTGGAGATACATCAAGCATTAATGCTATTCTACTTGGTATTCCTTTAAAGTACCAAATGTGAGCGACTGGGGCAGCAAGCTCAATATGCCCCATTCTCTCTCTTCTTACTTTAGATTTAGTAACTTCAACACCACATCTATCGCAGACAATTCCTTTATATCTAACTCTTTTATATTTACCACAATGGCATTCCCAGTCTTTCGTTGGTCCAAATATTCTTTCACAGAATAGACCATCTTTTTCTGGTTTTAATGTTCTATAATTGATAGTTTCTGGTTTTTTTACTTCCCCATGTGACCATTCTCTTATTTTTTCATCAGATGCAATGCCAATTTTCATTTTATCAAAATTATTTAATTCATCCACGCTTTTTTCCCCCCTGGATTATAATTTTTATTCTTCATCATCAAAATCTTCATCTTCAAAAAGATTTTCGTCTTCATTTCCATTTAGAATAATGTCATCATCCTCATCATCTAAATCTTCAAAAAACTTGTCGTCAGACTCATCGTCAATTGCATTATCATCTTCCGACTCTTCTGTATATCCATCTGATAGTTCTTTTTCATCAACAACATTATCGTCTGCTAAAGATTTATTTTCTATATTGCTGAAGCTTGTTGCATCATCAATATCTTCTTTAAGCTCAACCTCTTCACCATCATGTGTATATAATCTTATATCTAGTCCTAAAGCCTCTAGCTCTTTTACAAGAACTTTGAATCCTTCTGGAACACCTGGCTCTGGAATGTTTTCGCCTTTTACAATAGCTTCATATGTCTTAACACGTCCTACAACATCATCTGATTTAACAGTTAACATTTCTTGTAGTGAGTATGCAGCACCATATGCCTCTAA
>CAKOXG010000031.1 GCA_934130025.1 uncultured Clostridia bacterium | reverse complement strand
CTTGTTGCAGTTCCTTGTGGATTTAGCTTTCCGTTTGAACCATTTACAATCTTGTGTCCAACAGCCCAATTCATTCCTGTTTTTGCAAAACCTGATATTTTACCACTGTCTGAGAATTTACTATAATTAGCATTTGTCGCTTTATATTTTCCTTTGTATTTACAATAATTACTTAATATTACTGCTAGTTGTTCTCTTGTTATGTTGTCATTTGCTCCAAATTTTCCATTTGAATAACCATTTACAATTTTATTGCTACTTGCCCATAAAACTGCGCTGTAGTAATACATATTCTTGTTTTGTACATCTGCAAATTTACCTGTCCCTGTAACTTTTGGTTTTCCTTCCATATTATGTAATATTGTTACAAGCATTCCTCTTGTTAATTTAGAGCTTGGTGAATATGTTGTTTCTGTTGTTCCAGACATATATCTATTATCTTTCATATATTTTACTGCATTATAATACCAATCAGATTGTTTTACATCAGAAAATAGTTTTGTGCTTTGAAGTTTTGTCATTACAATTATTCCATAACCTTTTTCTGTTACTGTTCTGTCTACATATAATGTTTTTTCTATGTCTTCATAATTAATATTAACTTCTACTCCAAGAGTATTTGTTAAAAAACAATCCAAAACAGCTTTAGGATCCATTTTAACATTCATTTCTAGTGGTGTTAAAAATACTTCACCATCAATATTATTGTTGCCTTTTATATAGAAGTTTTTAGAACTTATAATTATAAATGTATTTTTGCCTGCTGTTCCTACATTATCCATAGTTACTGTATCTGTTTTTGCATCATAGCTAAATTTATTTTTTAGTCTTTCTGGTATTTGTAATTGTGCTGGATATGTATTATTGTCGTTTGCTTCAACAGTGTCTATTTCTATAAATTTTCCTTCTTTAGTGATAGCATAGTTTTTAGTTTCTTCGCTATCTGCAACATAGTTAATATCTTTTGGAGTTATAACTACCTTACTTGTTCTAACAGGTGTAGTATCTGTAGATTTTGTGTAACATTCAAAAATAAGCTCTTTTTCAAGTTCTTGTATTCCAGCTCCAATCTCCCAGTAATCACCACTTTTTAATGCAAATTCCAAATAAAAAGTATAAGAATCGTCTGCATTTTGCTTTATGTAATTAAATCCATCTTTTCCTAATAATAAATCAGAGTTCTCTGTTAGCAAACGCACCTTATTTATGCTCTTTGGCATTGAAATCTTAAGTGGTAAATATAAAAAGTTCTTTCCATTTGCTATTTTTTCTAATTGTGCATAATATTTACTTGAACTATCTATTTCCCCTGTACCGTTTTTGAATTCTTTTACAATAGATTCCAAGTCACATTTTGGTGAAGCAATAAATAACTTGTCTTCTTCACCTTCTAGCATTTGATATTGTTTTAATTTGTTTATTGGAATTATGCTGCCTGGCAATTTATCTGGTGTTACACTTGCAGTATCCATCTTTTCTACCGCTTCTGTCTTATTTGCGCCAATAACTTTAGGTACATCTGCATTTACAACATTTGCAATAGTTATTATTAATAATAGTATTAATGCCATTGTAATATTTTTTTTGTTTTTCATAAGTATTCCCCACTCATATTTATATAATTTTTTATAAAAAATCAAATTTTGATATACTCAAAATTACAATTTTTCAATTTTACTGACTCCATTATATTACTAATAGAGTTAATTGTTCAATAGTTTAATATATATAATTTTTTATTTTTCTCTTCCTGTTAACTTTTTGTATAACTTCCATACAAATTTATAAAATGAAAAGCCAAATATTGTACTATATAATGCAATTCTGTCTCTCTTTTTTATTCTTTTATCCTTTAATGCTTTTTTTCTATTTTGCTTAATATATTCCATAAGCTTTTTTTGTTCTTCTGGATACTTATCTTTGCAATTAGCAAGCTGAGAAAGTGTTGCTAGATAAGCATACATTAACCTTCTGTCTGCAGCCTTTTCTAGATCTGGGTATTTATTTTTTACATAATCACACATTTCTTGCGTAGAATCTATTAATTGCATTTTTTTAGGAGAGAAGCCTTTGGTTGTAATTGAATTATCTCTAATTATATAATAGTATTTGCTTTCTGAACCTAATACAATTTTTTTGCACTCGTCAATTAATAAATATGTTGTTGCTGCATCTTCAAATATTCTTCCCTTTGGGTACTTTACATTATCAAATAACTCTTTTTTGTACATTTTAGCCCAAGCAGATAAGTCTATTCCCTCATCATATAATATTTTTTCTAATGTTGTTTTTGGATCTAATACTAAATGTTCTCCTGTCTCTTTTTCTATTCTTGTTCCATTTGTATATAAAACTGTATGAGAACAAATAGACATTTCAGCGTTGTTTTCTTTTATTAATTGATATAGAAATTGAACATAATCTTTTTCAACATAGTCATCAGAATCGATTAGTGTTATATATTTACCTTTTGCAATTTCTATTCCAGCATTTCTTGCATCAGATAAGCCACCATTGCTTTTATGAATTACTACTATTCTTTTATCTTTTACTGCATATTCGTCACATATTTTTGGCGAATTATCTTTTGAACCATCATCTACAAGTATTATTTCTAAATTTTTGTATGTTTGGTTTATTACAGATTTCAAACATTTTTCTAAATATTTTTCTACATTGTATATTGGTAAAATTACACTTATCAACTCTTCTTCCATTTATATTCCTTCCTTAGTTTGGTAGAAAAAGAATTAAAATTTTGTATTTGTCAAAATATAATTCTTTTTCTTTCCAATTTACTTTTCTTTAATAAATCTCATCGGCTCTCAAAAAATTTAATTTATTTTATCTTAGTACAATAATTATAAATCATTGCAGCTGCTTCTGCTCTGCTTGCTGTTCCTTGTGGATCTATTCTTGTTCCGTTGTCTTTTCCGCTTATTATGCCTTTTGCTATTGCCCATTGCACTGATGTTTTTGCATATCCACTTGTTTTGCCTGAATCTTTGTATTTGCTTATGTCTGCAGTTTGACTTACATTTTTGCCTTTATATTTTGCATAGTTTCTTAACATTACTGCTAATTGTTCTCTTGTGATGTTGTCTTCTGGTCCAAATTTTCCATTTGAGTATCCATTTACTATTCCTTTTGATGTTGCCCATCTTATTGCATTATAATAATATTTTCCACTTGTTACATCTGCAAATTCTTTTGCATTTGTTACTTTTGGTTCGCCTTCCATTCTCCATAGTATTGTTACAAGCATGCCTCTTGAGAATTTTGCATTTGGTCTAAATTCTGTTTCTGTTGCACCTTTTATTATTCCTTTTTGGTATGTGTATTTTATAGAACTGTAATACCAGTCATTTGTCCCCACATCATTAAATGGCAATTCTGTACTTTGCGGTACTTTATATGTATCTTTCTTTTTATTAACTGGTGTTAAAAATGCCTCTGACATATATCCAATTACACCATTGTAATCTACCTTTGCCCAACCGTTTATATTGGATTCTAGTACAGATACTAGAGAATCTCTTGGTACAGACATTATGTTTTCATAATTTGTCTCTCTTCCGCCTGGTCCATTTCTTAAATATACTCCACTCCAATTTGAGCTTACGTAATATAAGTTTCCTTCCATATTGCTTGGCAATTTTACATACGTTGGCATATTTTTGTATATTGGTATAATAAAAGTAAGTTCATTGTCTAACCAATTGTTTTGTACATAATTTTCATATAACATTTCTGCTTGAAAAGTCGGGTCTTGTACATTTGTCATATATTGATGTGTATATAATTCACTAAATGATTTTCCAACAACATCAAATTTGAAAGTGTATTTTGTGTTTTGTCCTTGTTTTAAATATGAATTTGCCATCTTTTTTGCCCCTTCTACTAGAGCTTTGTATGGCGTGTTCCATCCTTCTTCTTTTGCATATTTTAGAGCAGTTTTTTTATTGTTATCTCCATCATTTGCTCCATAATTAAAGAAATTGTATGTATTTGGATACTCACTGTCCGTTCCTGAAATCATATCTGGAAGTTCTGTTCCATTTCCTATTTCTTGAAATATTTTTACTATTATGCTGTAAGCACTTTCTCCAGAAGCTTTTGCTGCATCATAAATCATTTGAGAGTATTTAATTCCATCACTACCATAACCTTGTAAATATGTTCCAGCTACTGCTTTTTCTATGTTTGCTATGCTAACTGTATTACTGTTTGATAAATCTAAAAACTCAAATATCGTTACCTCTGTTAAAAAGTTTCTTGGATCTAAATAATAATTAACTATGTCTTCAGATGCACAATAATAGTTTTTATCTCCTTCTCCGTTACAACTATCATACCAGCTATCTGGATATCTTGTATTACTGCTTTTTACTATTGTATTTTTCATATGAATATTTTCATTTTTTACAAGCTCGTCCCATTCTATGTTTGTATAAAAAGCTTTGAATTTCCAGTTTATATGTCCATTTTGTACTAATTTATTTAGTAATATTCTGTAGCTTTCTGGAAATGAATTAATACCATTATTTTGCGGATTTATAATTGTTTGATTATACTCTGTTTCTGCAAAGGTTTTTATACTACAAAATATAGTGCTTAGAATTGATATTATTAATATACTTACAATAACCTTTCTCATAGTTATCCCATCCCCTCTATATTATAAAATATCCTTAATAAAAATTTGCACCAAGAAAGATTAACTTATCTATAAAAAATTTTGATTCTTTTTGGCATTTTTATTTTTTCATTTTTTTATTTACTGCTTTCATAATATATTGCATACTGTTTTTGTTTATTAATAATGCATAAATTACTACCATAATTAATGTTATAACAGATAGTGCTGTGTTCCTTACATAATATGTTATTACTGTTATTGCTGTAACTATAATAAATGAGAATACTAGTTTTTTTGGTACAGATAATTTTACATATTTTCTTGAATCTATTATTCTATATACAAACATTGCAAAATAAGAAACAGCTGTTGAAATTGATGCTGCATATAGTCCAATAAAGTTTACAAGTGAGATATTTACTACTAAATTTATTATTGCTGCAAATATAGACGTTTTGGCAATTTCTTTAGTCAATTTTTTAGCCACATAAATTGAACCTTGGAAACTAACTAATATATTGAACATTGTCGCAATCATTAATATTGGAATTTGGTAATATGCTTCTCCAAATTTTTCATTTATTAATATATTAAATACAAATGGCATCACTGCAATTATTCCAATACAAACGGCTCCAAAGAACCTTATTGTAAAACTAAATATTTCACTAAAAAAATTGTCTCTATCATCAGAATCAATATTAAGTGAAGCTGATTCTGTCCAAGTTAAATTAAATACACTATATAATGTTGATACAACTCCCGAAAATTTGTTAGCTGCAGAATATATGCCATTTTGTGCTATTCCTAATATAGTAGATATTATCATTCTATCTGATGCATTAACAATCCACCAAGAAAGCATATTAGGTACAAGTGGTACCGAATATTTTAGCATTTCTTTTAATGTTTGATTATCTTTTTTCTTAAATGATATGTATTCGCCTAATCTTTTTGAGAAGAATATATATGAAGCACAAGTTATATTTCCAATCAGTGTTGCAGATAATATTCCATAAGCTCCCCACTTGAATACAACTATGAATAACACATTTAATATTACAGAAACGGCTCCTGATAGGAAACTACCAATTGCATATTTTGTGTTATCTCCTAGTCCTCTACTTATTTGTAAGAATATATTTGAGAACATTGTTGCTACAAGGTTAAATGCTAAAAAGTATTTGTAATCATTATGTATCCATTTGCTTGCCAGTATAAATACAATAGAATATATAATTGTTTGAAAAATTGTAAATATAATTGTATTGCTTATTATACTTTTTTCATTTTCTTTATCTCCTCTTGCATCCAATAAATATCTAAACACCCCTTGTTCTATTTGGAGTGTTACAACAGGCATAAATAAGCTTACTAATGTGTTTAATAAATCTACTACTCCATATTCCTCTGTTGATAATATGTATGTATAGAGTGGTAATAGAAAAAAAGTAATTAACTGTGTACATATTTTTCCTAAAGATACAATTGCAGTATTTTTTATTAATTGTCCTTCTTTATTCATTTTTGAGTTCCTTTCTTAATAAGCCATAAATTTAAGTGGTAAATCTTGTTAAATATATTTTTTTAGAATAATGATTATTTTTTAGCCTTTTTTAATACTTTGTCCAATTTTAGGAAATGGTTTTGTGCATCTTTTATCTGGAATTCACAATTCTGTTTATACGCCATATCTTCTTTGCTTAGTTCTTCTACAGCAAAGGAATCTAATTTTCGAATATCTATTATTTTTCCTTTAAAATCCATATCTTCTAAAACATTTTTTGTTTTATCACTGTACATCATTGGAATTACTGTCTTTTTTAGCAACATTCCCAAAATATTTGCATGGAATCTTCCGCCTACTATTATCTGTGAATTTGCAAGTTCTTCTAATGCTTCCCTAGTGTTTCCATTGTAATAGTATTTAGTTATGTGCTGTTTCGTTTCTTCATCACATTGGCTAATTATTTCTTCTATTGCTTGTTCATCACCCTCGTTTTTGCAAAAAGACATATAGCATATTTCATAACCATTTTTAACGAAAAATTTAGTCATTTTTATAATAGTTTTTTCATATTCACTCGTATAACTATCATTTATTTTTCTTTTGCAAGATATTATAGAAAAAATAACTCTTTTATTATCAGTATTTTTTATATTAGATGTATCTAGTGAAAAAACAATATCTGAAGCACACCTTACATTTTTTAAATCTTTAAATAATTCATATGAATAATTTTCTCTAAGGCAAACATCTTGTGCACCTTCAAAGAACCTATGCACAGCATCAAAATACTCTTGTGTTTTATATGGTCCAAAATTGGCTCCTAATATGTAATATGGCTTTTTCCCAAGTGAAAAATTCGGAACCTTATTTTGCGTTTCCATGTACATACTTCCACCAATAACAACACTTATATCACATTTATTCGCAATAATTCGCTTTATTTGTAATTTTCTTATTGCCTTAACAATTATTTTGTTTGATAAAATATGAACATTCTTATTTGTTGTTTTATAAGAACTAGACATCAAATAATATTCATGATTTTTATACCTATTTTGCAATATTTCAAAAAACAAGTCATCTCCCAAATTGTTCTCTAAATACGCATTTACAAAAATCTTCATTTAGCAATTTCCTCTCTTTTTACATACCTTTTACTAAGTTTCAAATTTATTTTGTTATATAAAAACATAAAGACCATTTTTTTGTTATAATATAATTTTTTAACATACTTTAAATTTGGTGCTTCTTTTTCTTTTATATTGTTTAACATATCCCTTATTTCTGGCCTGTCAAGCTTACAAACAAACTCATTATTAATATTGTGCTTTATATTATTTTCCGATACATAATTTCTCATATGAATAAAATACATATTTATAATTTCTGCAATTATCATATTATTATTTTTTTCTGATATAGCCATCATTTTTCTATATACATTTGCTGTTCTTTGAAGTCTATCTTCTATTGGTTCTCTAAATGCTTTATTTAATCCAGTTTTTTTTGATACATAATAATATAAAGGCTCATTTATTACATCTATATTGGTATTTATATGTTTTATATAGTCCAAATTAAATAGTAAATCTTCCCCCTTAGTAACACTTTCATCAAATAAGATGTCATATTTTTTTATTATACCTGAATAATAAACTTTATTCCATACAATGTTTAGCAACTGCCTGCCATACAAAGTTATAAAATCATCTTTTAAGATTTCGAATGTTTTATCTTCTAATTTTGACTCATCGTATCTCTGTGGTTGTATTTTCTCTACATCCGGATATTCAAAATAATAAGAGCAAACCCTTAATTCATATTTTTCCACGTTTTCCATCATTCGTCTTATGTAGTTACCTTTTAAATAATCATCTGAATCAACAAACATTATGTATTTTCCCGTTGCCATTTTTATCCCAACATTCCTTGTTTTAGATGGTCCTCCATAGCTTCCACTTTCTAGTTTTATGTTGTTATATTTCTTTGCAAACTTCTTGCAAATTTGTTCCGATGAGTCTTTTGAGTCATCATTTATTAATATGATTTCATCTTGTTCATTTATTTGAGGCATTATGCTATTTAAGCATCTTTCTAGATATTTTTCCACATTATGAACTGGTATAATTATACTTATTCTTTTCACATTTTTCTCCTATTTTCTTTTTAATGTTTTCTTTATTGCAGCTTTTAGTTTTGTCGGCATTGATTGTTTTATAATGTCTTTTAAACTAATTTTAAAGTGTAAGTTTTCTCTTTCATAATGTTCATAAGATTTATTATCTATTAAATTATAAATATTTTTTCTTATACTTGGAAGTGGGGTTGGTCTTCTTAAATTCAAGTTTTCCTTTGTTACACTTTCTATGCTTGTTTCCTCTGCAATAATGTATTTTTGTATATCTTCAAATATTTCTTGTCCTTTATTTGAATTCACAATAACCGCAGATACACCCTTTTTAGCATCTATTTTACTGTTTACTTTTTCTATTCCCCAATAATCTGCTATTGTAATATCTCCAATTCTATCTAGATTAGCATATTTACAATCATAGCAACACCTTCTATATGTATTTCCCGCTAAAAAAGACCTGTAATATGAATCAAAACAAGATGCTTTTTTTGTTATTTTCTCGTTTTTATATTTAATTTTTAAATTCAGTCCCCAGCCTTTTTCCGATTTGTCTCTAAAATCGAATTGATCTATTGTACTATTTTCCTTTGTTTCCAATGATTTTTTATATTTTTCAAACAATTTTTTGCTTGGCACTCCGTGGCATACAATATCAATTGTATATAGATTTTCATACTTCTTTCCAAGATATTGCATTAGCCCTGCAATTTGGCAGGGTGTTCCAGAAAACAATACTTTTTTGTCAGTATCAAGGTCTTTTTTTGCTTGTTCAAAAGTATCAAGTGTATCACTTTGAACATATTTTGAACCTTGAAGTAATTTTAAACCTTCTATATTTTCAACTCTTATATGGCTAACTTTTAAGTTTTCATCATAAGCTGCTCCATATACTATTCCATTTTGATTTATTATACTTTTTGCAAGTGCAATGAAAACTCCTCCAGAAGAACTTCTTTTTAGGTCTTCTTCATTCTTGTTTTGCACAGCATAGGCTTTTTGCTTTGTTTCTTCTATTCCTGTTTTATTAATTTGAGGACATCTTTTTAAGCATAGCCCACAAGATATACATTTTTCCTCATTTACAACTGGTTCTAAAAATCCTTCTTGATTTTCTTTCATCTCTATTGCTTCTACTGGACATATTTTTTCACAGCATCTACATCCAGCACAAATAGTATATTTATTTATGTTGTTAATGCTTTTTTTAAATGGTTCTATCGCTTTTTCTAAGTCTTTTATTGATTCTTTTCTTTCATTTTTTAGTATCTTATTAGCATTTTCAAAATCTATTGATTCGTTCAAAAAGCTATAATCATTATTATCTCTTAATATTCTATCTTCCAATCCTACTAGTTTTAATATGCTTTCTATTCTAGTCGCAGTTTTTCCCGGTAAAATATCAATAAATTGTTTATTAAAAATTAAAGAAAATACTGTTCCATGAAAAGAATCTGTTATTATATATTTAGCATTTTTTATGTATGTAACGAATTGTCCTGGTGTTGGTAGATGAATAAATTTTCCTGGCTTCAAGCCGTAATACAACGATGGATGAATTCTATATACAGGTAATTTTGTATGTTTTTTTAAATTTTTAATATATTTTTCCATCTCTTTGTTGTGATGTAATTGATATACCAATATATACTCTTTATTATCTAATTTGGTTGGTTCACAAATTTCATTCCACTCTTCACGTTCTAATAATAATGTTGGGTCTACAACTTGCTTTACATTGCTAAATCCTTTTTCCTTAATTATTTGGGCTGCTGAATCTTCCCTTACTAAAATTGTTTCATATTTTTTGATAAGGCTTGTAAGATTTTCATCTAACCTTGCTGGCAACTTGTCCACCCCAAAACTTGCAGCATATGCAATACATTTTTTACCTTCTGGAACAAAGTCTAAAAAGTATGTTGCATCATATTCTTCTGAACCAGCTTTTCCCCAAATTTGGTCACTACCTGTGCAATACACGTCTGCTTCAGGCAAGTTCTCTTTTAACTCCTTAGAAGAATGATACTCTAACTCTGTTTGCTTTAAATATTTCAACCTATATTTTTTAAATTCTCTGTTCATTTTTGCCACATTTGGCCTTTGAACTATGCAGTAAATTGCCTTTTTTATTCTTCCTTTTAATCCAGAACCATTACCATTATAATTTGTATTTACAACTTTTGCGTCTGTTTCTTCCTCTTTTACATAATTTATTACTTCAGAATCATATCCCATTTTTTCTAATGCTTTTTGCGTACTATATGTTTGTAATATAGATCCATAGTTTGGTACAGAATGTCTTGTAATAAAATCTATTTTCATAATTAATGTTCTTCCTCCTAAATCTAATTAGTTCTATTTTATAGATATGCTTTTATTTATTACTGTTTTATATGGTAATACTTGATTGGTATTTTTAAAAATATTGGTTCTTGTAAAAACAATTCCAAAACAAAAAATAAATGCCACTATTACATAATTTTTTAGATTTTTTTGTAATTTTTGTAAATTTATCTTCCCTTTTGTTTTTTGCTTTATATCTTCAATTATTTTTTTATTTGGCATAACACTTATGTAATATGGAATTGAAATAACTTGGAATACTTCAAAATATAGTGCTATTCTTATAAACAACATGTGGCAAGATCCCAAAACCATTGTAATTAATGATGCTGCTTGAATATTTAGAAATAATATATCTTCTTTTTTTACTCTGTTTAATGCTTTGTTCTTACCATATATATAACACATAAAAATGTATACTAATATATTTTCAATTATAAATAATTCAGACACATCTCCTTTAGCAAATTTTCCTGTTAAATATACATTAAATCTTGTATTTTGAACACATAATTTAACTATTTCCATCAAATTTTCATTTAAAACTAGTATTACAAAAGTAATTGGAATGACAACCTTCCAATTTGCAATCATTTTTTTATTAAACAGCATTAACACTAACATTATGAAGGCCGTGCTGTGCATTAATCCTGCTAAAATTACAAATAAAGCATATAAGAAATATTTCTTTTTTTCGAGTAAAAAAGGATACGCCGCAACAACTAGGCTTATTGCTAGATATTGCCTAACAATATTCAATGAATCGAAAAAGAAACCGACTAGAAAGAAGATTAACACACTTAATATTGGAAATTTTGACCTAGTGATAATTGTGTACATTATAAGCCCTATTGTAATTGCAGAGGTAACAATGAACAACACTGTAGATTCTTGTGAGAACAGCAGGCATAGTCTAATTATTGCTTTAAATCCAATTTCCATATTTTTTACATTTATACCATTTGCAATTCTATGGTAATCAAAGTTATATCTTCTTAAATAGTCGGTTCCTAAATCATATCTTAAGGCAGATACAAGGAAAAAAGGTAAAAATGCCATTATATAACAACTGCATTTTTGCCACTTTTTCTTAACTTTAGTTGCAATAATCATAAAAATTATTGAAATTATTAACATCATTATATAAACAATCATATTCTTCCCTTTTAAAAACTTTTTTCGTATTTTTTTCCTGTGAATTTTGCCTTTAAAAAGCTTGTTCCTTTTTTTAGCCAATTCACATTTTGCATATCCATTACTTTTACTTCTTCATATTTTATTTGATTTTTATTTATCCACACATCTAATAAAAGTTCAGATATTCTTCCATAAAATCTTGCATGAAAACTATCATACTTACTCGCGTCAGTTCTTTTTTCTAACTCAAATAATATGTCAAATAGCCATGTGCAATATTCATCTAATATTTCTTTTTTCATTATAAACATGTTAAACATATGTGCTGAAGTTCTTTTATGTAGTTTATCAAATTCTTCTAAGTACTCCGGATATTTTTCTTCTATTATTTTTCTTGTTTCCTCTAATGGCTCTACATACATTGTATGGGCATAATGTGAATATAAATTTTCTATGTAATAGTTTCTTAATTTTGGCAATATTACATCTGCTTTTTCTAATTTTTTTTCTGCTTCTTCTGATGTTAGAATTTTTTTAAATTTTTCATTTTCATTTTTAGGTATTTTTTTTGCTACCGTAAAATATCTCCTATAATGAACTAACCCTATATAGTCTGCGTCTAAATTTTTCCAAGCCCAATATAAACCTGTTAATTCACAAAAGTATGGGTTTTTAATAGAGATATTATTTCCTACATTGTCTTGTACATATCCATTTATTGAATTTTTTCCTTCTGCTCCAACCTGCACTGGCATATATATTTTTTCTTGAGGCATTTGGTATTTCTTATGTGCTGCTACTATTATTTTTATATTTTTCACCGTGATTTTCTCCCTATATAGAATGTGTTATTTTATATTGCGCCTTCTTTTTTAAATATTTTAAAGAATGTTTTTATTACAATTTTTAAATCCATTACCATCCCTCTACGCTCAATGTAGTATGTATCCATGTATGCTCTTTCTTCAAAGTCAACATCATTTCTTCCATTTACTTGCCAATATCCTGTAATTCCGGGCTTAACTTTTGTAATTAAATTATAGTAATATTCTCCTAAATCTTCTTTTTCTCTATATAAATATGGTCTTGGCCCTACCAGGCTCATTTCACCCTTTAAAACGTTTATAAATTGAGGAAACTCATCTAGGCTTGTTTTTCTTAATATGTTTCCAAGCTTGGTTATTCTTGGATCTTTTTTTAATTTTTTGTATTTTTTGTATTCTCTCTTAGCCTCTGGGTTTTCTTCAAGATATTTTTCTAGCTTTTCATCAGCTTCCATAACCATTGTTCTAAATTTATACATTCTAAATTGTTTACCATTTTTTCCGATTCTTATTTGTTCAAAGAATAAAGGGCCATCATTTTCATGCAGGCAGATTCTTATTACACACACAATTATTGTAATTGGAATTAGTAATATTGTTCCAAAAATTCCAGATAGCACATCTACGATTTTCTTTAAAATTATATATATAATATTACTTTTTTGTTCACTGCCAATGTTTTGATTAATTTTCTCATTTGGTATTATCTCTTCTTCAATAATATCTTCAAACTCTTCATTAACCGCCAAATTACTTTTGCTCACGAAAAATTCCATCCCTTTCTGACTTCAAGGTGCACATAGCTGTAAAGAAATTTGTTTTATAAATTGCCCCTTTATTTTACTTTGAATATCCAGTTTTCTTTATTATTGCATTATTCATTTCTTTTACTGTATCTGATGCCTCATAATCTTCTTGTTCAAATGCTTCTTTATGTAATCTTTCTACATTGCTT
>CAKOXG010000030.1 GCA_934130025.1 uncultured Clostridia bacterium | reverse complement strand
AATATGAAATTAGCAGTACAATTTTGTACTGCCAAAAAAATTATTAAAAAAATTTACACACCAGTCTTGACAAGCTCGTTTTAAATTTTCTTCAATTAATTTATTGTAAATGTACTTCTATCACTGCTTGGTGTTAATGTGACTCCAGATGATAGACAAACTACTGGGCGCACACCTACGAATCCGTAATAGCGGTTGTCGCGCACTAAAGCGTCGCTAGAGTTCACCTCACGCATACCTTCGCCCTCGTAGTTAACACTGCTAGGACAAGCAAGCCAGTAGAGATATCCATGGTTAAATATGTTGCTTTTTTCGGTTCCCGTTGTTACACTATCACTTGGTGGTAAACTGTTTTCATTATATAGTGCATCGTCATGCTTGTATCCATAGCCTGTTGGTGTCTCTATTGTTACTGCTTTATCTGTAAACTTTTTATTGTATGCTGCTACAAATAGTTCTAGTGTTGGTGCTCCTATTGCCCAATCTGCTTTATTTGTTTTATAATTTGTATTCCATACACTGCTATCTAATAAATATTCTGTTGCTTTCATATTTGGATTTGTACTTGTGTAATTTAATGTTCCTGCCCCGCTTGCTGATGGTGTATATGTTTTATTTAACCATCCTGCTTGTACTGCTGGAAATTTTGTTTTAAACGTTTCACTTCCGTTAAAATCGCTTGTTCCGTTATAGCCTGTTATTGTTAACATTTTGTCTCCTATGTTATTTCTTGTTATTAAATACACATTATTATTATCTGCATAAAATATTTCCCATACATTGCTTGTTCCTGTTTGATAATCTGTTACTACTTTTCCATAATCTGCAGCTGTTATTGTACCTGCATTTCCTGTTGCTGGAGTATTAGTTCCTCCATTATCAGCCACTTCTTGCTCTATCCATTCTGCTGTTTCATTAAAATGATTTACCTCATTTTCTTGTGCTTGTGAATATTGGTCTCTTGCTTCCTTTGATTTACTTATTACACCATTATTACTTAGCACTAAGCTTATGCTTACTCCTGCTAAAATTAGCAAGACTACAATTGTAACTACTAATGCAATTAGTGTAATTCCGTTTCCTTTCTTTTAAACTCTTCTTTTGGTTCTTCTCTTCCATTTTTTCCTCCTCGTATAATATATTAGGTTTTATAGTTTAACCTCAACTTTATGTTATGTCACTTTCGTGATATAATTTTATTATTAACAATAAACTTTTTATTTATTCAAATTTACTGTTCGGATATTTCCGAATACCCTGTTTTCATTTTATACAATCATTTTAACTTAGTCAATATATTATTCGGAAAATTCCGACTTTTTTAAGTAAAACGTTTGTTTTTGAAACAAAGTATTTTATTTTTTATCCTTAAGTAAGATACTTAAACGAAAAAATATTAAGAAGTTTTTGTTTATATTCCAGTACTTATACGTTTTTTTCGTTGTGAAATTTCTTAATTTAATTATAATTTTTTTATTTTAAAATTTCGGAAGTTTCCGTTGACTTTACTAAACCTTGTGCTATAATATTTGTATAAATTTTATCCTTAAGTATCTTACTTAATTCAAAATTTCATCTAAAAGTATCCCTGTAGAAGAATAAAATCGCTAATAAACCAAGAAATTTATAAAAAAGTTTTGCTTAATTTACATAATTTACAAAAAGTCTTGTTTTTATTGCATAATTCTGTTATTATAGATATTAGTTTTGTAAATACTAAAAAAAGGAAGGATTATATATGACAAGTAAACAACGTGCTTATTTAAGAGGTTTGGCAAATAAGATTGATTCAATATTTCAAGTTGGAAAAAATGGAATATCAGATAATTTGATAGTGCAGGTTAATGATGCTTTGGAAGCAAGAGAATTAATAAAATTAAATGTGTTAGAAACTTCTCCCGAAGGCATTCAAGAAATAGCAAATACATTATCTGAAGCAACAAATTCCGCACTAGTTCAAACTGTTGGAAATAAAATAACTTTATATAGACCTAGAAAAAAGAATTCGAAAATTCAATTACCAAAATAAAAGCTTCGCCCATGGAGGATTTCCTCTTTGTGGCGAAGTTTTATTTCTTTATTTTATATAATTATTCAAAATAAACATCAACATTACTAATATTTAATTTATAAAAGTGATTATTAATTATTCATTTTAACTTATCTCCCAAAATGCTTGTTACATAAACAAGTATTCCATCTTCAGTTGTTATTCTCATATTAGTGAAAAGTTTTCCCATTCTTTCATTTGTAAACACTTTATTTTCAAATTTTTCTACAATATTATTATTACTGATATAATTTCTTCCATTTAAAGTCTCTTTTGCATTTCTTGAATACACAATAAAACCCCAAATTGTGAATAAAATTTCAATAACAAGTATCACCGTTACAATAATATCAATTATTTTTGTGGTTTTTCCTTGTAGTTTATTTATGAGTTTATCTGTATGTTTTTTTATGTGCTTTATAAAAATTGCCATAATCAATCCAGCAATAATAGAATATAATAAACATACTCTTCCATTTAAATTAGCCGTTATTCCTGAGTAATCCCATAGCCTTGCACCATAAGAACATTCTAAAATAAAGCTAAAAACATATTGTATTATTGAAATTAGAACTGTACTTGCAATAAATAACCTAACTTTAGTATTCTTTAATGGTTCCAAAAACCTAATCGTAATTAAAGCTGTAATTCCATAAATAAAACATAATGGTCCTAAATAAACTCCTCTTGCACCTACTGTTTTACTCATAATTAGATACAGCACAAATTCAAAAATTAAACCCAATAAACTAAAAATTATAAAATACCATAACCCTTCATGGATTTTCAGATTGTTTTTCTCTTTTACATCAGTATTCATATTATTTTCTGTATTTATGTTGGCATTTTGTTTTTTCATTCTTATCTCATCCCTTTCTTTTTCATAAGTTGTTGTATAGGTTTTAAATAATTTCAAATATTATATTACTTATTCTATAACAAATATAATAAATTTTCTACAATTTTATGTAATATTTTAAAATTTCGGTTGACAAAATGGTTTTTTAGCATTATAATAATTATTGCATTTACAAATGGGTCAATAGCTCAGTTGGATAGAGCACACGCCTTCTAAGCGTGGGGTCGGGGGTTCGAATCCCTTTTGGCCCACCATAAAATGTAGCAGTATCTGAAAAGATGCTGTTTTTTTGTTTCTATTCGTATATTATTGAGGGATTCGAAAAGGAGGATTAGAAAAGCGTCCAGTGGACGGTTTTCCCGACGTGGCTCGTCGAATCCCTCTTGGCCCACCAGTTTCAGAGGATTTTTATTCTCTACCAAATATCTAAAGGTATTTATGTTTCACATAGGTACTTTTTTTATTTTCTATACAATTTCTTTGTTTTCATCTGTATTTCCAAATATTTTTTCAATGGCTTGGCCTGTTTTTAATTGCCTTTTATAATCACTTCTTGTATATCTATTTGTTGATGAAATACTTTGATGTCCTAGCCAATCTTGTAAGTCTCTAACATCTACTCCCTCCAAATGTAGCAATGTAGCATTTGAATGTCTTAATCCATGTGGAGTTACCTTTTTTAAATCATATCTTCGAATTACTTTTCCAAATCTTTTTGTAAAATAATTTGGCATTATGAAATCTCCATTATCATGTACAAATAAATAGCCATCATATTTATGGTTATAAGTATTACCATAGAAGTCTTTACATTTTTCAATTCTATCTATCCATAATAACTTGCAAATTTAGCAGGTAATTCAATTGGATCATCTTTCAATACATCAAATAATTTTAGTATTTCTGACTTATTGTATGTAGAAACCTCCACAGTTTCAACTTTAATAGGATTTACTAAATCAGCTGGATTGTATCTAACTATTTTCTTTCTTAATAGTGATTGAAAAGCACTACTAATATTATCTTGATAGTGGTCAATAGATGCATTTTTCAGATTTTTTTCTTGCCTTAAAAAATTATAAAAATCGTCCAGGTCATCAGCAGTTAGCTCCTTTACCATTCTTTTATTTTTCTCAATTGAAAAATATTCTTTAAGATATGTTTCCACATTCCTTTTGTAACCTTTAAAAGTATTTTTTGCAACTGTATTTTTAATTATATTATATAGCCAGTACTCCATATACTCATAAAAGTCCCAATCAGCTTTTGTGGTAGTATTTGAATCAAAATTTGTAGTATTTAATTGTACCATATTTTGAAAATCGCTAATACTCATTTCTTGCTTTGCTTCGCAATTGTTTTCAATTTCATCTTCAAACAGTTCCACTATTTCTCTTGCTACTTTACCAGCATTTCTATGATTACCTCTATCAGCACGAATGCCTGTTGTTGCCCAAAACTGTTTCCATTTTCCGTTAATTTGATATTTTATTACGCATTGATAGATTCCATCTTTTTCTTGTACAGAATATGAAATATCTTTTGAAATAGTATTATTTTTGAATAATTTTTTTATCCTTTTTAGTATTTTTTCTTCACTAGCTTGGTTTAACATTTCTCTCCTTTCAAAAAAACAAGCTGAATTTATCTAATTACTATTTTTTTATTATAGTATAAATTCAACTTGCTCTGCAATGCTCAAATTTATTTTTTATTGTTCCATCAAATAATTAATAATACTAACTTTAGGTATGTAATAATCTCTACCAATTCTTTTCGAATGTATTTTTTTATCTTTTAATAATTTATATATCTTATTTTTTCCTGTTTTAGGTAGCATCTCTTTTAATTGATATACTCTCACAACATCCGGATAGTCTTTAAATAATTCAGAATAATATTCTTTATTCTCATTATTACCCATTAGCATCACGTCCAATTTTAATATTTTGTAATTTTCTTCTTGCTTCAGCCTGACTATCAGCAATATTTAAAACAATATTACGAGGTTATAGCTTAAATGCTTGTCTCATCTCAAAGCCTAATGTTTCAGGGTTTAACTTACCTTGATATTTTGAACTCTGCATATAATCTAATGCAATTTGAACATATGGCTGCAGTTCTAGCGTCGTTACTATATAATTCTAACATTGTATATACAACATATATTGATAGTAACGGAAATGAAATAAAGACTCAATCTCCAGAAAATTTGAATATTGAGTTTACTGGTAGACAGAGTAAAATAACTGATTTATGTGGTTGGGCAGGAGATTTAGTACAATTATTAAATAAAACTAGTGAAGAAAGACTGCAAAGTCAGGAAGGTAATACAGATGTGGAGAAACTAATGTCATTAATAGGAAACTCGAATGGAGAGTTCAATCAAGAAGATTTATGTCAAGATATAGATGCTGTAAATGTATGCAGAAATTTAAAAAATACATCAATTAAAGAGGTTTTCAAAAACTATTATGAACAAGGTAATTGCCTTAGAATGAACAAATTTATTGCTAATAGAAAATTAATAGGAAACCTACCAACATCAGTAAATAATGATAGTTCTGATTATGAAGTATGCAAAGCTTTAGCATATAGGTATGTGTCCAAAGAAGATCCAGAAACAGCTATATTAGTTAACTTGTTTAATTTCATAAATTATGGTATACTTGATGCTAATAGGTGGAAAAATATTGCACCAGAAGCTTGGAAAAACAAAATAAAAAATTATATAGAATTGGAGTTATAAGATGAAGAAGTTCTTTATTATGTTTCAAATAATTGTGACGTGTATAATAATACTATTTGCACCACCAATACTTATTACAATAAAGGATAAAGAATTCAATGAATTGTTAAGGCATAAGACTACTACAGGATTTCCAGAGTCAACATTTATAATTGCTGTACTAGTAGACGAATTTTCCGGACACGATTGCAAAATATACATATTTAATGGAATAACAAATTATACACTTGAAAGAAGCAAAAATTCAGAAATTAGAACTTATATTGAACAAAATAATAACATAAAGAAGATAATAATAGGAGTGGATGTAGTTTTATTTAGCAGTATATATGTAATGAATAAAATAAATAGAAATAAAGAAGTAAACAGAAGAAAATATATTGGTAAAAAAGAATAATTATAAAGAGGGCTCAAAAGCCCTCTTATAAGTTTACTTAGGATTACATCAATAGAATATAATTTAGAAAGTATAAAGGGAGTTATTTATAAATTATAAAATTCAATTAATCCATAGTAACAATCAATGCCACCCCAGTCAGCAGGTGCAACAGTAAAAGAACTAATAGGATAACTAATAATCCAATAATCAAGGTCATGAAGTATTTTATGTACTTCAAAACATTCTTAATATACTATCGTTAACACAACTACTACATGTAATAGTAATTATGGTTATACGATTATTGTAGAATAAGATGTAGCAGAAGGTTGTAATATCATATAATTATAATAGTAATTAGATAACTTGCTTTTCTCTAACAAATCTCTAACAAATTGTAAAAAAATTCGTATTTTTACCTTTTTTAGAGCCTCAAAACTTTTAGACATTTTGTCGCTTTTTTTATTGATTTTTCAGTTGATTAGCAGATTTATTTAAGTACTAGTGGTGATTAGTAGGGAATTGTCGTATATTCCTTCTAAGCGTAGGGTCGGGGGTTCGAATCCCTTTTGGCCCACCATAAAATGTAGCAGTATCTGTAAAGATGCTGTTTTTTTGTTTTTATTCGTATATTATTGAGGGATTCGAAAAGGAGGATTAGAAAAGCGTCCAGTGGACGGTTTTCCAGACGCGGCTCGTCGAATCCCTTTTGGCCCACCATAAATGTAGCAGTATCTGTAAAGATGCTACTTTTTTGTTTTTCATTTTTCATTTATATAAATATGAATAATGTTCTTGCACTTGAGTTCTAATCTTATTATTATCTGTAAGATCGTTGGTAAACATTTTTCTTATATTTTCAGGGAATATTCTTTTTATTGACTTTGGATATTCAGTTCCATCATCAGGAATTTTATAATCAACAATTTCATTGTTCTTTATTATGAATTTATATGGTATTGAATAACCACTATTTGTTATTAGTGTGTTATCTTGTACATAATAGCTTTCTACTAAAGCCCATACATAAACGTAAGTTTCGTCGCCCTTTTCAGTTATTCCAAGTTTTGCAATGTCTGTAAATACTTGAAAATCACTTATGTTATCGTTTGGTTCATCGTCCTTTTCTTTTACCACATACTTAGGCTTTTCCTGTGCAATTAGATATTTTTCTACTTTATCATATAGTTCTTCTTTTCCGCTTACTGATATTTCTTCTGGCTGTTGTTTTGTTGCAACAAATACGGCAACTAGTAGTATTAAAATCAATGCAATTAAAATTGTTACAATTACTTTTACATTCTTTTTCATATAATACCTCCCCTTTTCTGCTTAAAATTATACTAATTTTATCAGTACAAATCAAGTGGATACTTATAATATTTGTAACTTAGCTTCTTTAAAATTAAATGTACTTTTAACTTAGTTAAAACGCTCAAGAATTATAGACATATTTGAAATAATACTATAAAATAATTAATAGAAAATATTTGAATTCCAAAATCTAGGAGCTATCTATGGAACGATATAATCATTTAAATACTTATTTTAAGCAAATTTTTGGAGAACGCACTTTAAAAATTTGCATTGATGGAAATTTTACATGCCCTAACAGAGACGGAAAATGCGGTACAGGTGGCTGTATTTTTTGCAGTAGCAAAGGTAGTGGCGAACTTATAAAGTCCGCTCCTAACATTTCTAGCCAGGTTAAGCAATATTTTGAGAGTTACCGTGCAAAACGTGCTAACAAATTCATTGCTTATTTTCAGAATTTCACAAATACTTATGACACTATTCAAAATTTGAAGGAAAAATACGACTCTGCTTTAGTTGATGATAGAATTGTCGGATTAGACATTGCCACTAGGCCGGATTGTATAACTGATGATGTTGCAAGACTGATAAGTTCATATATGCCTAAATATAAAGTGTTTGTTGAGCTTGGGCTTCAAACTTCTAATGATGTCACTGGTAGGTTAATAAATAGAGGATATTCATCTTCTAAGTTCACTGATGCTGTTGAAATTTTAAATAAATACAATATTCCTGTTATTTGTCACATAATGATCGGATTGCCTATTGAAAATAAAACAAAAGCTTCCTTGGTTTCAGTTCAAGAAGTTCTTAATAATAAAATCTATAATTTCACGGTTTTCAGCGATATAATTGAAACTGTTAAATTCATAAATAAACACAATATTTCTGGAATAAAAATACACTCTACTTATGTAGTGAAAAATACAAGGCTTTGTAATATGTATGAAACAGGGAAATACATTCCGATTACTTATGACGAATATATGGATAATCTAGTTTATATAATTACACATATTAATCCAGACATTGTTGTTCATAGAATTTCTGCTGACCCACCCAAAGATTTGCTTGTGGCTCCTGAATGGTGTTTACACAAAAAATGGGTTACAAATAATATAGACAAATTATTAGAAGAACAAAATTTAGTACAAGGAATGTTTTTCTCTTTTTAAAAAAGTAGCTATTATTGCTTTTGCGATAATAACTACTTCTTATTTTTAATTATATGCCGTGCAAGATGCTTTTTTCTGTACTCGTTTTTCTATGTTTGCTCTAGCTTCTATAAAATGCTTCATATCCTTTGTATGCTTGGTATACATCAAATTTGCTTGTTACTTCATAAGGTGCGTGCATTGAAAGTACTGGAACTCCACAATCTAGTACGTCTACCCCTTTATTGGCTAAAATGTAGGCTATTGTTCCGCCACCTCCTAAGTCTACCCTTCCAAGTTCTGCTATTTGATATGTTACATTGTTTGATTCAAATATATTTCTTACATGTGCAACAAACTCAGCATTTGCATCTGAGCCATTGGCTTTTCCAGCAACTCCAGTATATTTTGCAATTCCAACACCTTTGTTTAAAAATGAAGCATTGTGCAAATCAGATACAGATGCGTAAATAGGATCAAAACCTGCATCAACGTCTGCCGATAGCATTTTTGAGTTGCAGAACATTTTATCTAATAAGTTAGGTTTGTTTACTCCAATCTTATTTAATATTTCTGACATGAATGTTGAAAATACGTTTGACTCCATTCCTGTATTTCCCATGCTTCCTATTTCTTCTTTATCAACTAACATACATACTGCTGTTTTTGTTGGATTTTCTATGTTCAGTATTGCTGTTAATGCTGTGTAAACAGATACTTTATCATCTTGCCCATACCCTGCAATTAAACTTTGGTCAAACCCTAAACTTCTACATTTGAAGGCAGGAACAAGTTCAAGCTCTGCACTTAAAAAATCTCTTTCTGTAACACCATATTTTTGGTTAAGTATGTTTAATATGTTTAATTTTATTTTTTCAGAAACTTTTTCATCATTATAAGGAATACTTCCTATTAATAGGTTTAAGTTTTCTCCTTCTACCCCATCTTTTAACTTTTTCTGCATTTGTTCTTGTGCTAAATGTGGTAATAAATCGGTAATTGTAAATATTGGTTCATCATCTTTTTCTCCAATATTTATTTCAACTTTTTCTCCGCTTGCCTTAACAATTACTCCATGTATAGCAAGAGGTATTGTTGTCCATTGATATTTTTTTATTCCACCATAGTAATGTGTTTTAAAGTATACAAAACCTTTATCCTCATATATTGGATTTGGTTTTAAATCTAATCTTGGTGAATCTGCATGGGCACCAATTATATTGATTCCATTTTCAATATTTTCGCTTCCAATTACAGCTAAGAATATATTTTTATCTCTATTTACAAAATACACCTTATCCCCAGCTTTTAAAGTTTCGTATTCATCAATAGCTTTAAATCCATTTTCTCTTGCAATTTTTGTAGAATTTTTTACTATTTCTCTTTCTGTTTTTGATTCATTTAAATATTTAATGTATCCATCACAATACTCAAAAATCTTTTTTCCAATATCTTGCGATGTTTCTTCCCATCCATTTTTTTTGCAGTCAAAAAGCTTTTCTTTTAACATTTCTCCTTCTGTTTTTTCGCCCATATACATCATCCTTTCTTGTTTAGCAATTATTCAAACACAGTATAACATTTAAATTAATTTTTTTCTAGTAGTATTCTCTTGAAAATATAAATTTATGTAATATCTTTAATTTTATTGAATATTCTTTACAAAAACATTTTTTTATAGTTTAATATATTCAGATTTATTATGAGGTTTTTACAATGAATGAAGAAAAAAATATAAATATTATAAGTACTAATGAGAATGAAAAATTAAAAACTGATGATATTGAGGGACAACGAATTTTAAGCAACGCACAAAGTATAATTGAGGCTAATAGCATTGAATATAATAAAAAAAGAAGTAAAAAAATTTTTATTTTTTTATTTTTATTTGCGTTTTTTATATTAATTGCTATTTCATTTTCCACAATATTTGCACTTATTAACATCAATAATGAAAAAATAATTAATGGTGTTTTTATTCAAGGAATAGATGTATCTGGTTTAACTAAAGAAGAAGCAAGTAAAAAAGTTACTTCTGTAATGGATAGTTTTTTAGATAAGGAAATTACAATAAAACATTCTGATTTTTCAGCACTGCTTATTCCAAAACAGTTTGGTGTAAGCTTTGATATTGATGGTGCCATAAATAATGCTTATTCATTTGGAAGAGACGGTAATATTTTTGAAAATAATTTTAAAATTTTAAGTTCATTGCTTAATAATTATTCTATATTTATTGATGCTAATTTCGATAACGATATTTTTTCGGCTAATATAAATGAAATAAATAGTCTACTTCCAGATAAAGTGGTTAACTCTGATTTTTATGTTGATGGAAATACACTTTTTATAACACTTGGAAAAGATGGCTATATTGTTGATGAGAATAAATTTAAAATTAATGTTTTATCAAATCTTGAAATGCTTAATATACAACATTCAGATGTAGAAATTCCCGTAACACTTCAGAAGGCTAAAACTATTAATATTGACGAAATTTATGAGCAGGTACATAAAGAACCTGTAGATGCTTATTACACTACAAATCCATATGTGGTTCACCCTTCTTCAACAGGCTTGGACTTTGATATTTCACTGGATGAAGCAAAGGAATTATTAAAGGAACAAAAAGATGAATACCAAATTCCATTAAAGACTTTATACCCTAAAGTATCTACTCAAGATATAGGAAGCGAAGCGTTCCCAGATTTACTTTCAAGTTTTAATACATCATTTACAAGCAGCAATAATAGTCGTTCTACAAACATCAGGTTATCAGCACAAAAAATAAATGGACTTATTTTAATGCCAGATGAAACATTTTCTTTTAACCAAGTAGTAGGCAAAAGAACTGCTGCCGCTGGTTTCCAGCCTGCCCCTGCATACAATAATGGAGAAACCGTTTTAGAATATGGCGGTGGTATCTGCCAAGTTTCTTCCACTTTATATAATGCCGTTTTATACTCAAACTTAGAAATTGTAGAAAGAACTAACCATGGTTATAAGCCTGCATATGTAAAACCTGGCTTGGATGCCACTGTTTCATGGGGAGGCCCGGATTTCAAATTTAAAAATAACAGAGATTACCCTATAAGATTAGTTTGCAATACATCAAATAAAATATTAAAAATTTACATTTATGGGCTAAAAAGAGATACAGACTATAAAGTTGTACTTGATGCTCAATATGTTTCAACAGTTTATGCCCAAACAACCTACAAAAAAGATTCTTCACTTGCAAGTGGGCAAACCAAGGTTGTTCAAAGTGGTTCAAATGGATGCAAAACAGCTACATATAAATACCTGTATGATTCTTCTGGAACTTTAATATCTTCTAAATGTATTTCCAGAGACACATACAATTCGCATAATAAGGTAATTGCAGTTGGCCCTTAATTTGAAAATTTATTATTAGGAGATTTTACAAATGAAAGAAAATGCTATAATTAAATGCTGGCAATATGTACTTAAATAAAGAATTGTATAAAATACAAGCATATTTATCAAATGAAGATGGTACTCTAATAGTTTATTTTAGAAAAAATTCTATTTCTGGATATGGTGTGCTGAAAATGGATCTTGAAAAACTCAGCATATTAAATTTAGAAGGTAAATTTTCCGAAAAAGATATTACTCTTTGTAAAGAGTACCTATCTACAGATAGGAAATTTCAAATATATAAAAAAATTAGATAATGATACTTTCGAATATTTAATATATAACAACAGAAAACAAAAAACTTTAAAAACAAGTAACAACAGGTATTTTAGTGATGAGTTTGTAGAATATATAGACACTCATATAAATGAAGGACAGCTTGGTAGCGATAATTCTTCCCTTGATATATATTAAAAAAACTCAAAATTATTAGAATAATTTTGAGTTTTTTTATGTACTTTGGTGCAGCAGGAGGAATTCGAATCCCCGACCTCTTGGTTCGTAGCCAAGTGCTCTATCCAGCTAAGCTACTGCTGCAAATACATTTGCTATTATACATCTTTTCTTTTATATTTTCAATACCTTTTAGAATAATTTAAAATTTTGTATGTAGGTTAGTCAATCATTTGTCACAAATTATTAAAAATAAATACTTTGAGCACCTATATTGCAAATAACGATTCTTCTTGACTTTTATATTTTTTTATGAATTTCCTGGGACTCAACCATCCTAGTGGTCTCATAGGAAAATTATTATATTCTTTTCAATATTTTATTTTCAATGTATTTGTGACATATCTATTTTAAACCTACATTCTGTTTCTGTGTCCATTTGCTCTGCAAGGTGAATTGGGTGATAAATATATAGTATTCCTGATTTATCAACTTGCCCATTGTGTGCATTGTATGCTATTATCATTGCTTCCTTTGTTTTGGGTGTATAAATCATATATTATTCTCCTTTTGATATCAAAAGCTTTTTCATCATAAGGCTTTTACCTTATGTTTGAATTATAACACTTTTAATGTTAATATTCAATTTTTTACACATGAAAAAATTGTCTTATTTTATTTAAAATTCTTTTGAATATATTTTCTTTGTATTCAATTAATTCTATATGTTCCTCTCTAATGTCTCGATTTTTTGGCTTATTAGCAAATATATCTAAATTATATTGTTCTGATTTATTTTGTTCATTTTTTCGTCTTTCTTCTACTTGCATTTTTATTATTTTTTCTTTTTGTTCTGCTGTTGATAAATAATCTCTAAATAAATTGAATAAAATTGCTTTTGTTTCTGGTAATAATTCTTGGTCTTTTAATTCTATATCTTCATCTAAGTCAAATTCATATTCAGTATTTCTATTTTCTTCTATTGCTTTAATTACTTCTGAAGGTATTTTATTATATTCTTCTTCATCTAATTGTTTTATTATTTCATATACTTCTGTATATGCATTTTTATATTTAGTCATCTTGTTCTTTTCCTCCTTCTTTTGTTCTTTGCCATTGAATTAGTCTGTTTAAATCCATTTGTGCATTATCACATTCTTGTACTGTTGCTGTATATGATACTTGTCCTATTGATTGCCCTGTGATTTTCTTTTTGACACCATATTCTTCTATTACTCTTTCATATCTTTCTACTAGTGCTATTTCTCCTTCTCTCATTCCGTATTCTTGTTTTATT
>CAKOXG010000029.1 GCA_934130025.1 uncultured Clostridia bacterium | reverse complement strand
AGTACAAGATTAGTGCTAAGTAATAATGGTATAATATCAAAAGCTAAAGAAGCAAGAGAAAAATATTTACAAGCACAAGAGAATGAGACAAGTTATCTTAATGAAGTAGCAGATTTGATAAGGCAAGAAGTAGCTAATAATGGAGGCGGTTCGAACGTTGATTTTAGCAAATTTAAAGTAGGAGATTATGTAGATTATAAGCCAGAATTAGAAACAGAGACAGATGAAACGAAAAAGATATATTCCTTAACACCAGAAAAAAGTGGAGTATCAGGGGATCCACAAACAATATCTTATGAAAGTGGCTTAAAATGGAGAATATTAAATATAAATGAAGACACTGGAAAGATAGATATAGTAGCAGAACCAACAACAGCTACGATACAATTCTATGGAGCAACAGGATATAATAATGGAGTATATGCTTTAAATGATATGTGTGAACATTTATATAGCAATAAAGCAAAAGGAGTAACAGCGAGGAGCATAAACATAGCAGATACGGAGAAAAACTTAACTCCAGATGGATTTGATACAAGAAATAAATATAAAACAAGTTGGGGAAGCCAGTATGGAGCCACAAAAACATATACTGTAAATAATATCAATTATCCTAATAACTATAAAAATACAATAGGTTCAGGAGTAGATGTAGCAGAAGATAAGGCAAATACAATAGCACAGCCAGATATAATAAATGCAGTAGATCCATATAAGGACAGTACATATACAAGTGAATTAGTAAGTGGATATACAAAAGCCAAAACAGGAAATTTAACAATAACACAAACATATTATTGGATGGAAATAAATAAAACAAATTATGGCGCAGCATCAGATGTAGTATATCATTCAAATGACTATTGGATAGCTTCTCGTTTTGCTTGGACAGTCCAAGGGTTCGCCAATTTCGGACTTCGCCATGCGTACGTATATATGGATTGCTATACCCTTTACGACTCAACTGGTGGCAAAAGAGAACGACGGTTACCGTCTTCGCCCTTTAGTATCTTTAAATGCTAGTACACTAACCGAGAAAATGGGTGATACATGGAGTGTGAACTTGTAATAAACTATTGCAATTTATGATGGTGTATTATATGGTGTGTAAATTTTACACATCATATTTTTTTGTGCTCACGAAAGGAGAGTAAAATGAATCAATTAACATTAACCGAATGTAGTAAGAGAAGATTAGATGAAACATACTTAGTTGTATATGCAATATTTTGGAGCAACGTATTTGAGGATTTAAAGGAACGAGGAGTAGAAGATATATTATATATGTGTAGCGATGGTATAGCAGGATTTAAAGGCTCATTAGAACGAGTATATCCCAAAACACAAAGCCAAAGATGCGTAGTACATTTAGCAAGAAATATTTATAGCTTATGCCCAAAAAAAGAGGCAAAAGAAATAATTGGAAATTTTAAGAAAATATACCAAAGCAGTAATATGGCAGAGGCAAAAGTACAACTTGAAATCTTCCAAAAAGAATATGGAGAAAAACAAAAAAGAATAGTAAAAAAAGAGGAAGAATATATGGTTTATTTAGAGCCTTTATTTGAGTTGCCCATAGAAATACGAAAATGTATATATACCACAAATGCAATAGAATCAGCAAATTCAGCATTAAGAAAGGTTACCATAGGAAAAGGCTCATTCCCAAGTGAAAATTCAGCTTATAAAGTAATGTACTTACGAATAAGGGAACTGAGTGAAAAGTGAAAAAGCCAATGAAAGACTGGAAAACAATAAGGAAACAATTAATATCTCTATTTGGAGATAGATATATGAATTATGTAAAATTAAAAAAATAAGAGAGTACATTGAAAATTAAATAAAAAAATTAGTAGCACATTTCTGCACTACTTTAAAAAAATTTACACACTAGACTTGACAAGCCCAAATTTAGTGATAACTAGATTTGGTTATTTTTGGGTTAAGAGAATGAAAAATTAAGAAAATAACTATAAAAATTTCGTTAAGTAATATACTTAAATACAAATTTATTAAGCTAATAATATCATTAAGATATAGTAAAGTCAAGGGAAAATTAAGATTGAGAAAACGAAATTTTTTAAAATAGTTTTATAAAAAATTAATATGTCTAAAACTGCAAAAGCGTTGGAATATAAGTAAAAAATCAGTATGAAGAATTTGTTTAAGTATATTACTTAAAGTTAATAAAATTCTATATAATGATTTGGCTGCAAATTATGTATATAAAATATAGTAAGTTTTATCAGCAAATAAATGATAAAGTGTTGAATATTGAATGTATTTATTGTAAAATGAAAATGCCATATTCGGAAACAACCGTACAGTAAAAAGCATAAAAAATGGATTTATGATAATAATAAATTGGTAAGAGATTTAATTTGAAGGAATGGTAAAGCTCTCAGTTTTATACAAAAGATTTAATATTATTAGGAAGGATTGTAATTTTAGATGAAATTAGAAAACAAAAGTAAAAATAATAAAATTAATAAAGAGTACCATGCTAATGGAATTACGCTTATTGCACTTGTAGTTACAATTGTAGTGATGTTAGTTCTAGCAGGTGTTAGTATAAATTTATTAACAGGAGATAATGGAGCAATTACAAAGGCAAAGCAAGCAAAAATGAAGAGTGAATTTGCAACATATAATGAAGAGTTAGAGCTATTTAATACAGCAAGGTATATGGAAAATCCGGAGTATTCAATTGGAACCTTAACCGCTGGAAAGTCAACGCTTAATTACAATACAAACAATGGTAGCGGTGGGAGCATAAAAGAGATATTAACATCTATTTCAGATGAATATTTAGATAAGGTAGAAATAATAAAAGGCGAAATATATATAAATACAAAGAACAAAATGGAAATAGAAGTAGCTCAAGAGATGGGAATAAAACCAAACCCATATGATATAAAAGATGGGATATTGTTGTCTTCAACAGGGAACCTATTGTTAATGGATGAAACAGGAACGGTAACAATACCAGATAGCGTAAAAGAGATAGGTAGTGGAGCTTTTTCAAAATTAACAGGGCTAAAGAAAATAGTAATACCAGGAACAGTAAAAAAGATTTCAAGCAGTGCCTTTGCATTTAACTCAACATTGGAAGAAGTTGTTTTAGAAGAGGGAATAAAAGAAATTGGCAATCAAGCTTTTAATGGGTGTACTAACCTAAAAACTGTGAAGCTTCCTCAAAGCTTAACAACGATAGGTTCATTAGCCTTTTATCATTGTTCAAATCTTGAGAGCATTAATATCCCGTCAGAAGTACAAAATATTGGCACTTATGTTTTTTCAGGGTGTAGGTCTTTAAATAGTGTAATAATTGAAGAAGGAGTTACGAAACTTACTGCATATGAATTCGATTGCTGTACTAGTTTAACATCAATAACTATACCAAGTACAGTAACTGATATAAGTGCAACTGCTTTTGTTGGATGTACAGGCTTAAGTAAAATTACATTAATTAATAATAAAAATTATGTGATGAGAGAGGGAATGCTAAAAACATCTGATGAAACTCAAATAATATTTATAACTGCTGCAACATTGAAAAACTCTAATACATTTATTATTCCAGAAAATACAACAAAATTTGAAACAGACATTTCAGGTTATAAAAACATAACACAAATACAAATTCCAGCAAGCCTAGCTAAGTTAGGCTCGGCTATAGGATTTCCTAAAACAATAAATAGTGTGATTGTGAATCCAGGAAACACAACATATGTGTCTGAAAATGGTATTTTATATACAAAAGATGATAAAAAGTTAATAATGTGTTATTCTAAAGAAAAAGATATAAAAATACCGGAAGGAATGCTAGGTATATCAAGCTATAGTTTTTGGCAGGCTTCAAATGCAGAAAACGTAACACTCCCAGATAGTTTAGTATCAATAGAAAATAGTGCTCTTCAATTTGGAGATAATTATAAAAAAATTCATATCGGAAAAAACACATCAGATATTTCTTCAACATTTAAAGTACTAAATTATAATGGAATTGTAGAAATAGATAGTAATAATAAATATTATACAATTAAAGATAATATCTTATATAGTAAAGATGGAAAAATACTTATCTGTGCATTATACAGAATAACTGGGAAATTGGAGATTGCTCAGGGTGTAGAGAAAATTAAAAATGCAGCATTTGATGCTCAAAGTATGGATGAGGTGATTATTCCAGAAGGATTAAAGATTATAGAGAGGGATGCTTTCTCACAGTGTGACCTATTAAAAAGAATTGAAATACCAAGCTCGGTAACAACAATAGGAGTTTACTGTTTTGAAAGATGTTCTAGTTTAGGAAGCATAGAAATTAATAAAGAAAAAGGCAGCATAGAAGGAAGCGCGTGGTCATGCCCAATGGGAGAAAGAGCAGTTAAGTGGTTAAAATAAAAGTAAAATGTGTGAATTAAGAAGAAAATTTAAATGAAGAATTTAATGTAATTCATAGAACAGTAAGAGATAGTAGAGATGGTGTAGCAAATGAGCGATTTGTAAATAGAACTTCGCATAAAGCACCAATAGAGAAAGTTACAAACGCAGTAGCAAAGGCAATTTTTGTTTTCTTATAGATTATCAGATTTATTTAATAATTTAGATAAAAAACAGTAGAATAAAGTGAATGAATATGATAAAATGATTTTTAATATTGAAAGAGGAGATTTCTAGAATGGATAAAGAAGAAATTTTGAAACTGCTGCAAGAGCTTAATGAGAAGCAAAATGAAACTATCTGTATTGAAACCAAAACTGCAAATGCTGGAAAGCCAGAAAAGTATTATGATACTATTTCTAGCTTTTCAAATACAATGGGCGGGATTATATTATTTGGTGTAGAAGAGAAAAAACATAAAAATAAGACTACTTTTGAAATAGTTGGAGTTTATGATGCAAATGATTTACAAAAGAATATAACCAATTTATGTAGCACAGAATTCGTACCAGTTATAAGACCAAAAATAAATATAGTAAATATAGAAGATAAAAATATTGTTGCTGTTAGAGTTGATGCCCTAAATCAAAGAAATAAGCCATGTTATTATAAACCAAAAGGATTACATAGTGGCGCATATATAAGAGTAGGTGATAGAGATGATAACATGACTGAATATGAAATATATAAGTGTATTTCATACAGAGAAAATGTTAAGGATGACTTAAGGCCAGTGGTAAGAGCAACTATGAGAGATTTTGATGAAAAGCTTTTAAATAGATTCATAGAAAATGCAAAAACTAATAAGCCTAAGCTATCTGAATTTTCTGATCAAGAAATACTACTAAATTATGGTGTATTAACAGAAGTAGAAGATAAGACTTTTCCAACTGTTGCTGGGATAATGGTATTTGGAAAATATCCGCAAAAATTTTTCCCACAATGGTTTGTTGCAGCTATAGTAATACCCGGATTTGAAATAGCAGATTTAGGGGAAGAAGGACAAAGATTTGATGACAATAAAAGAATAGAAGGAAATATAACTGAAATGTATGAGGAAACGATAGCTTTTATTAACAGAAATATGAAAGTTAAGGTTATAATTAGTGACAAGACTGGTTTAAGGACTGATATAGCACAATATCCCAAGGATGCACTTCGTGAAGCAATTTCAAACATGATAATCCATAGAGATTATAGTCAGTTTAAGACTGGTGTGTATAGTATAGTAACAGTATATAAAGACAGAATCGAGTTTAGAAATGTTGGAAATTTGTATGGTTCAAATACGATTGAATTATTGAAAACGAGAAAAGCTATGGAAGTTAGAAATGAAACGATTGTGAAATTACTAGAAACATTAGGAGGAATAATTGAAAATAGACATACAGGAATATCTACCATGCAGAAAAAAATGGAAGATGCTAATTTACCAGAGCCTATATTTTCAAATGAGAGAGAAGATTTTGTTGTTACTTTCTATAATGGGGAGTATCCTGAATTGTATCCAGAAGCATTAAAGCGAGATAAAAAGACCCAAGATAAAAAGACCCAAGATAAAAAGACCCAAGATAAAAAGACCCAAGATAAAAAGACCCAGAAAATCAACAAAATATTAGAAATTTGCGAGCAACCAAAAAGCTTAAATGAAATAATGGAAGAATTATGTTATAAAAGTAACAGAACATTAAAAAGAGGATATATAATTCCTTTAATAGAAAGTGGTAAATTAAAAATGACAATACCAGATAAGCCTACAAGTAAAAATCAAAAGTATATTACTGTCAATTAGAGATTAATTAGATGAATTATCAGAAAAGAGCAGATTGTCTAAAGATAAATGCTGGAATGTTAATTTAATCAACGGGAGGAATGATGCAATTAATTAAGATATGAAAAATAATACTAAAATGGTGTTAAAAAATAATTTTGAATTTACTATTTAGCAAAATAATGATATATGTTAAGGTAGTAAAAAATTAAATTAAATAATCAAATTTAGTAATAACTAGATTTGGTTATTTTTTGGTTAAGAAAATGAAAAATTAAGAAAATAACTAAAAAAATTTCGTTAAGTAATATACTTAAATACAAATTTATTAAGCTAATAATATCATTAAGATATAGTAAAGTCAAGGGAAAATTAAGATTGAGAAAACGAAATTTTTTAAAATAGTTTTATAAAAAATTAATATGTCTAAAACTGCAAAAGCGTTGGAATATAAGTAAAAAATCAGTATGAAGAATTTGTTTAAGTATATTACTTAAAGTTAATAAAATTCTATATAATGATTTGGCTGCAAATTATGTATATAAAATATAGTAAGTATTATCGGCAAATAAATGATAAAGTGTTGAATATTGAAAGTATTTATTGTAAAATGAAAATGATATATTCGGAAACAACCGGATAGTAAAAGCATAAAAAATGGATTTATGATAATAATAAATTGGTAAGAGATCTAATTTGAAAGAATAGAAAATCTTTCATCTTTATGATGGCATTTTAATAGAATTGGAAGGAATGTAATTTTAGATGAAATTCGAAAACAAAAGTAAAAATAATAAAATGAATAATTTGGACGTGTGTTATGAAAATTTAAAACAAACATGTGATGAGAAAAACAACAAAATTAATAAAAAATACCACGCAAAGGGAATTACGCTTATTGCTCTTGTTGTTACAATTGTGGTAATGCTTGTTTTGGCAGGTGTTAGTATAAATTTATTATCTGGAGATAATGGAGTAATAAATCAAGCAAAAGCTGCAATAAATAAAACATTAGAAAAGCAAGAACAAGAAGAGGATGATTTTGTATTATCAGATGATAAAATTAAAGAAGGTTTAACTGGTACTAAAATAATAGAGGGAGCTCCAATTCCAGAAGGCTTCTATTATGTTGGAGGAATTAGAAATAAGGGCGTTGTAATATCAGATAATGAAGATGATGAAGAAAACTATGCTTTTCAAGAAAATGTTGGAAGTGATTTAAAGGGAAATCAATGGGTATGGGTACCTGTTGAAAATCCCAAAAGCCTTTATAAAGAAAATTCAGAAGGGTTAGAAGTTCTTGGTAATTTAGGAGTAAAAACATATATTTATTCAACAGGGGTTTATACGAAAAATATTCTACCAGGGAATAGCCCAGGTACAAGAGAACCGGACACTGCATATTATTATGACAATGATGATAGAGCTAAAGAAGCAGGATTCACAGACCTTAGGGAGATGTCGGAGGCTATTGTAAAAGAGTATGCCGAGATGATTAAAAGTATAGAAAAATATAATGGATTTTTTATTGGAAGATATGAGCTTTCAGAGAATGGTGGAAAAAAAGGAAATACTTTAAGAAATAAAAATTGGTACTACATGTACAAGACCTGTAAAGAATTAATAGATAATGAAAGCTCTAAATCAAGTATGGTATGGGGAGTTCAATGGGATGCAGCCTGTATTTGGTTGAAAAAATGTGGATATAATATAGATGATTCTACTTTCTGGGGAAACTATGAAAAGAATGAAGAGGATGAAATAAACATAAAAGCGACTGGAGAAAATGAAAAGTGGAAAGCTAATAATATTTATGACTTAGCAGGAAATTGCATGGAATGGACACAAGAAGCATGCAATGTAATTCATAGAACAGTAAGAGACAGTAGGGATGGCGTAGCAAACGATGGAATTGTAAATAGAAACGCAAATAAAGCACCAATGGAGAAAGTCACAAACTTAGGAACGAGAGCAATTCTTATTTTAAAATAAACTGATTGGATGAACTTCTGGTTAATTTATTATTTTATAGAAAGTTATTAAATTTTTATATTTTACAACGTATGTTAAAAAATTAAAATATGTTAAAGCAAAATAGAAATTTTGAAGTTAATGTTTAAATATTGCTTCAAAATTTCTATTTTTCGTTAATTTTTTTCGGAAATTCATTTAAGTTAAATACTTAATGATAAAAATTTATACAATAATTATAGCATAAGGTCCAATAAAGTCAATGGAAACCTCCGATGTTGTATATTAAAAAATAAAAATTAAATCACGTATTTTTTCAGTATTAAAATTTCCACAATTACTGAAATATCAATCAAAAGCACAATTCTAAATTTATCATTAAGTATTTAACTTAAGAACAAATAATAATACTTTTTAATTTACAACAAAGATTTTATAAATAAGAAACAGTTTATGAAATAAAAAATACTAACTCAAAAAGACTTGGATCAAAAAGTCGGAAATTTCCGAATAATATATTGACTAAATTAAATTGATTGTTATAAAATAAAAACAGGATATTCGGAAATACCCGAATATCCAACTGAATAAATCGAAGTTTTTTTGTTAAGAATAATTATAAAATAAATTTTATAAAAATAATAGAAAGGCGCTTTAGTGGTAGGAAAAATGAAGGAAGAGAACAAAAGCAACTTTAAGAGAGAAAGAGGAATAACTTTAATTGCATTAATTGTTACAATAGTGGTATTACTAATATTATCTGGGGTATCAATAAGCCTTGTAACGGGAGAAAATGGATTGATTGAAAAGGCAAAAGAAGGAAAGGCAAAGTACAAAGAAGGAGAGCAAAATGATATACTAGCGTTAGATAGCATATTAGAGGAGATAGACAATAGTGCACCAACAGTAGAGGGGTACAATGAAAATAAAAAGGTAAATAGACCAAAGCTATCAAAGGGAATGATACCAGTTAAATGGGATAGCCAGCAAAATAATTGGGTAGTGTGCAGTGAAACAGATTTAGATTGGTATTCATATGATGGAAAGAAATTATGGGCCAATGTAATGTTAAGTGATGGAACATATAAAGCAGAAACTGTTCAAGAAAAACAAGTGGTAAAAGAAGAAGAGTTGGGAAGCATGTATGTGTGGATACCAAGATATGCGTATATGATAAAAGGCGAAAAAAATATAGAGGTAGTATTCTTAAAGGGAAATACAGATGAAGGAGTAGATGGAAAAAAATACTCAGAAGATGAAAGTAAGGATACAAAACAAGAAGCAATAGTACATCCAGCATTTAAATTTGGAGATGGAAACTTAACAGGAATATGGGTTGCAAAGTTTGAATCAAGTGGAACAAATGGAAATGGAGAAGCAGTAGGAAACGTAGCATCAGTTAGTGTGGGAACGGCAGTTGCACCAGATGCAGCAACAGTAGTAAAAAGTTTGCCAAATAAAATAAGCTGGAGACATATAACAATAGGAGATAGCCAAACAAGGTGTATACAAATAGCAACCACAAATAAAGACAAATATGGAATAGAAAAAGTAAGTAGTCATTTAATAAAAAATAGTGAATGGGGAGCAGTAGCATACTTATGCTATAGTAGTTATGGAAGTGTACCACAAATAAATGCAGCAGGCAGCATAGTAAGTGAAAAATATTGGTACAATTTGTATACTGGAGCAGGACCACTTGCTAATGGAAGAACAGATTGGTATGGAATAAAAGACGGAGAAGTAGTAAACGAAGAATACACAAAAGAAAAACATGGATATAGCACAGGTAATGGAATTTTAGCAAGTACAACAGGGAACATAACAGGAATATATGACATGAATGGAGGAGCCTGGGAAAGAGTAGCAGCATACTTAGATAACTCAAATACAAGATTAAGTGATTATGCAAGCCAGTACTTTGATAAAAATACAAATGAGTTAAAACCAGAATATTCAGCATTATGGGATAAGTATGACGTAAGCGAAGAAGAGAAAAAAGCTGCAAAAACAGCAGCAATAGAAATAGACGATAATGGAACAAAAACATATTTAACACAATCAGAATTATGGGACCCTAATAAAATAGATTTAAAATATCAAATAGCAAGACTAAGATTAACAAAAGCAAATTTTGACAATATGGCAAAACATAAAGGAATAGGAGTAAACGAGGTAGCAACAGAATTTTCATTCTATGCTCCATATTATACAAAATATAGTGAAACAGAACAAGAGACAAACTGGAGTTACTTTAAAGACCCAAATAATGCAGCAGCAAAGCCAGGAATCACAGAAGGAGGCTATGCCACAACATGGGATAACGATTATGTGCTTATCGGACACGCGTACTATCCTTTCTTGGTGCGTGGAGGCAGTTGCTACAATTGGGGCGGTGCAGGTGTGCTGTATTCTTCTATTACGTACGGTGACGCCTACTACAACTACGGGTTCCGCTCGGTGCTTGTGTTATAAAATGGGCTTGCCATGATCAGTGTGGTGCGACTGTGTAGGTTGCATAGTGTAGTAGGTGGAAATCCTACTTGAAAATACTATAGCCAAGTAATTCAATATCGAGTTTTGGGTAGGTAGCAGTAATGCTACCTACTAAGCGTAAACAGAAAGATATTAGGGCAAGCAATTCAGCTCCGTTAAATTGTGAAAATCAGAAGGTCGACGATTTCACACTATCGGAAGACAACATATTGTTAAGCAGTATAGGCGAGTTTGACAATACTTCTGCGGAGTCAAAGAACTTGCCATGATATACAATCACTATATAATGAACAGTGAGAGCCAGTAATTTCCTAAATAGGTATGGGTAACAATAGAAATAAAGGAACCAAAAGAGTTACTGGCAGTCATATAAGCTCATAGTATTGATGATGCTAAGAATAACAAACTTAGAGTAGAGAAGGGGCTTACGTAATAGAGTTCTTGCTTAAGGAAACATTATCTATACACAGTGATAGAGGAAGGAAATTTATAAAATGAATTGTGCGATAGTGGAAACAAAATTAGCAAGAATAGCACAAATATCAAAAGAAAAACCGAAAGAGGTGTGTAATTATATTACGGGGAACCGTATGCGCGAAATCTGCACGTACGGGTCTGAGAGGGGCATAGTCCAGTAATGGCTATGTCTACCTTACTTAAATTTACATTATGTTAAAAATTTGAAATAACGTTAAATCAAAAATAGAAATTTTGAAGTTAATGGTTAAATATTGCTTCAGAATTTCTATTTTTTCATTTGATTTTTTTCAAAAATTCATTTAAGTAAAATACTTAAAGATAAAAATTTATACAAATATAATAGCATAAGGTCCGGTAAAGTCAATGGAAACCTCCGAAATTTCAAAATAAAAAATTGTAAAAAAATCAAGAGATTTTTGCAACGTAAAGAACTGTGTAAATACTGAAATACCAATAAAAACTCCGCTTTATATTTTCCCTTAAGTATTTTACTTAAGGATAGAAAATACAATATTTTGTTTTAAAAACAAGTATTGTATCAAAATCGGAATTTTCCGAATAGTAAAAATAAAACGGGAGGAAAAAATATGGAAGGAAAGAACCAAGAGAAGATTTTTAATGGAAGAAAACGGAATTACACTGATTGCTTTAGTTGTTACAATAGTCGTTTTGCTAATTTTAGCAGGAGTAAGCATAAATTTAGTGCTAAGTAATAATGGAGTAATATCAAAAGCGAAAGATGCGAAAGAAAAACATCTGCAGGCGCAAGAAAATGATACAAGCTACCTTAATGATGTATCAGATTGGATAGAACAAGATGTATCAACTAATGGAGCTTTTTCAAAATATAAGGTTGGAGATTATGTGGATTATAAACCAGCATTAGAAACAGAGACAGATGAAGGCAAAAAAACATATTCATTAACAACAGACAAAAGTGGAGTAGCAGGTGATCCACAAACAATACCATATGAAAGTGGATTAAAATGGAGAATATTAAAGATAAATGAAGACACAGGAAAAATAGACATAGTAGCAGACCCAACAACAGCAGGTGTAAAATTCTATGGAGCAACAGGATATAATAATGGAGTATATGCTTTAAATGATATATGTGAGCAATTGTATAGCAATAAAGCAAAAGGAGTAACAGCAAGAAGCATAAACCTAGCAGATCTTGAAAAAAACTTAACACCAGAAGGATTTGCCAGTAGAAATGAATATAACAAAAATAGTCCTAATTGGATACAGTATGGAAAAACAAGAACATATACCGGGGATTACAGTTATTATCCAAATTATTATAAAAATAAAATTGGTTCAGGAGTAGATATAGCAGAGGATAAGGCAGATACAATAACGCAGCCAGATCTAATAAATACAGTAGACCCATATAAAGGAAGTTCATATTCAAGCTCATTAACAAATGGATATACAAAGGCATCAACAGGAAATTTAACAGTAACACAAACATATTATCTGACACATACATTAAATTATGAGGAAGCGGCTGGTAGTGTATTAATATCTCATTCAGATAGATATTGGGTAGCTTCTAGACATGTAGAATTGTATAGCACCTCTGCTGGTGCTGGTTTTGTTTTTTATTATGTAAATAATTGTAACTTATGGAACAGTTATCTTTTCCTTTCTAAAAACACCAGTAAGCTAGGTGGTAGTGTAAATACAGGCCTTCGCCCTTTAGTATCTTTAGATGCTAGTGCCTTAACTGAAAAAATAGGTGATACATGGAGCGCGAATTTGTAGTAAATCTAAAAAATCTGGCAAGTAAATTAATAAAATTACTACCAGATTTTTTCCTTTTATAATTGCGAAAAGCATAAAATGTTATTCAGCTACTACTCATTTATTATCAGCCCATCTATACAATTATCATATATAAATTTAGAGATTTTTTCCATGTTGTTTGTGTTATAATATTCTGTTAAAAGTGTATTAAATTCTTCAAGTCTATTATCAGGAATTTTTATTATTCCAGCACCGTTTTCGATCATTATTTTATTTGCAGCAATTGTGCTTGTTCTTTTGTTTCCATCCCAAAATAATTGTTTTCGCATGCCGTATAACATGTATGTTATTGCTCTTTGTGTAACATTTTCTATTTGAATAATTTTACTTATGTCGGCATCTGTTTGAGTTTTATTTGGAATATCTGGGATATAGTTTGTTCCGGTTATCTCAACTTTACCGGTTCTTAATTTTCCCCATTCTAAACTTTCATTTCTTGCAACATATTCATTTATTTTACATATGAAATTTAAGTTAAATTCTTCATTAATATTTGCAATAACAAATTTCCAAGCATCTCTTAAGTTTAATATACATTGAATATCATCGATTTTCAGGCTAGGAACATTAACTCCGTCCAATATGGTTTGGGTTTGCGGAAACGTAATATTTATTCCCTCCATCTTCGCATTTGAATATATATTCTTCACTAAATTTCTCTTTGCTAGAAAAATATTTTGTTCTAGAGTCATATTATATTTGTTTTTCATAGTA
>CAKOXG010000028.1 GCA_934130025.1 uncultured Clostridia bacterium | reverse complement strand
TGTACATAATATCTCTCCTTTTAATTTATTTATAAGCAATACTTGTACTTAGATTGTAACCTCTATAAAATGTTATAATTATAACATTTTATACAAGCTACCTCTAATTTTACAAGTATAGTTATACAACTTTAATGTGACTTTTAAATGAATTTTTCATTACATTATATCTATTTTATTATTTTGCATTTTTCCGACAAAATAACAAAATTTATTCTTCTGCATTTGTAAAAATTGGGCGCTTTAACTTTTGTAAAACGCCCCATGCCAAAACTATTTTCTTAATCCTAATTTTTCAACAATGTCTCTGTATCTTTGAACATCTTCTTTAGCTAAGTAGTTTAATAAACTTCTTCTAGCTCCAACCATTTGTAATAATCCTCTTCTTGAGTGATTATCTTTTTGATGTGTTTTTAGATGTGCTGTAAGATTGTTGATTCTTTCTGTTAAAAGAGCTATTTGAACTTCTGGAGAACCAGTATCCTTTTCGTCTCTTCTATAAGTAGTAATAATTTCTTGTTTTCTTTCCTTTGTCATTGTGACACCTCCTATTTTTTATTTGCCTTAAACCTAGGTTTAGTGGTGTGTTTTCCTAAAGCCAAGTATAAGGTATTTATTCGACATGTTCTATAATATCATACTTTGCCTAAAAATACAAGGTTTTAGCAAAAATATTTAGTATATCGTCATTCTGGAACCTATAGTTTCTATTTTCTCACCTGTGTAATCTGCTTGGAATGAAAATTTAGCACTTGCAGGATATGTTATCCCATCATAAGAGCAATCTCCTCCTCTTACAGTTCTAGAAGATGTAAAGTTTGCCTCCATTGTCCATTCCCAAACATTTCCTGCCATATCGCAAATATTTCTTACCGTTGCTTGTGGAATAACTCCTGTTTTGTATATTACTGCTTCTCCATCTTTTTTCACAGTTTCAATCCTATTATTTATTATTTCTTTTATCTCAGTATTTATGTAATTTCCCATGTTTGAACTGTCTAAAATATAATATTTATTTCCTGAAATGCTCGTATTTCTTATGTTTTTCATCCATATCATTACCTGATCCCACTGGCTTCCCCAAACCATTCCACTATTTACATTGTTTTTGCCCATCATCTTTTCATAATTATACATTTGGTACCATGTTTTATTGGTTGTAGCTATTTGATTTTTCTTTGATTGAGCATTTCCATTTGAATCAATACTTGTTTCAAATCTTGCAATCCAAAATCCTTTATCCTTTTTTACTCTTTTTACAAGCTCATTATATTCATTTTGGTATTTGTCTTGTGTCCAGTTTTCCACCACATCCGAATTATCTTCAAGATTAGCAGGTTCTCGTTCCGTATTTGATTCGCTATATGCAATAAAACCTACTTTTATTTCTGTATTTTCATTTATTGGTTCAAACCTATAAAGAATTCCTTTATAGTTCCCATCAGCCATCTTCATTGCCATAGGATACTTTTTGTTTTGAACGAGCTCATTAATTTTTTCATTTATATCTGTTTCATTTGAAAATTTACTCATATCTATCGTTGGTAATTCCACAGGAATCCAAACAAATTGATTTCCTTGTTTCGAATTGTTTAAATCATCACCTTTAACATCTGATATAACAAGTCCATTCGAAATAGTATTTGCATCAGTAACTACCGCATACCCTTCTGGTATAACAGCTATTTCTCCATTTTCGTCCTTATATTTCGTCCTTACATTTACAATTTCACCTTTGATAGTTGTTTGACTTAATTTTTCATCCTCTTCTGGCTCATCCTCGATTGAAACATTTTGCTGTACATTATTATCTCGTTTTATTAAATTTTCTACTTTAATTGGCTCCTCTGTTTGTTTATTTCCATTCATTATAATTATAATAGTTACAATAATTACTACTATAATTGCAATAATTATTCCAATAATAAAAAATTTTCTTTTGTCTTCCATAAAAATTCCTCCCTCTTTAATCACATACATTTTATAATATTATCAAAATAAAAACAAGAGGTACCACTGATGCTATCTCTACCCGCGGGCTATCAAATGTCCACTGGACATTTGCCTTAACGCCCTTTTCGAGTCCCATCTTAAAGTTTTATATAAATTAAAAGAATAGGAATTTTCGTATTCCTACTCTTATTCTTGGTACCACTGATGGGACTCGAACCCATATGGTTTCCCGCTGGATTTTGAATCCAGTGCGTCTGCCAGTTCCGCCACAGTGGCTTATATTATGATTTTCACTACTTTCATAATATAACATATTTTTTTAAAGTTGTCTATATCTTTTTATTATTTTTCTGTTGTTACAATACATTTTTTTCCGTCGCTTGTTATTGTTATTGTTCCATTCTCATCTGTTCTGTAAATTTTTGTTTTTATTTTTTCTAATTTGTTAATCGTTGTTTTTGTCGGATGTCCGTATTTATTGTCCTTTCCCACACTTATTACTGATATTTGAGGTTGAACTTCATTTAAGAATTGGGTTGATGAACTTGTGCTTGATCCATGATGCCCTACTTTTAATACTGTTGTTTGTGGCCATTGCCTTGTTTCTTCATTCTCTTTTTCGGCATCACCCATGAATAGGAAACTTTGCGTTCCATACGTCATTCTAATTACAATTGAAGAAAGGTTTAGGTTACTAGTATCTTCTATTCCATCAGTCATTATTTCACACCTTGCGCCTCCCACTTCAAATTCATCACCTTTTTTGGGCGATGTTATCTTTAAGCCTTTTTCAGATACAGCATCCAACACATCTTCAAAGGTTTTAGTATTGGTTTGAATTTTTGGCATATAAATTATTCCAATATCAAATTTTTTTATTACATCATCCATCCCACCAATATGATCTTCATGCGGATGAGTTCCAATAAGATAATCTATTTTTGTTACTCCTAAATTCTCTAAATCTTTTACAACTGTCTGTACACTACTGTTTGTTCCCGCATCAATTAACATATTTATTCCTTCACTTTGAACCAAAATTGAATCAGCCTGGCCGACATCCAAATATCGTACTACTACAGATTCTCCATAAGCAAATGTTTCATTCGAATTTATTTTTTCTCCAAACAAAGCTGTTGCAATAATAAATATTGCAACAACCAGCCCATAAATCACTTTAAAATTTTTCATTTTTTTCTTTGCCATTATTTCCTCCCGACAAGCACTTATACTTTAGTTATTCCACAATTTATCCATTTTTTCTTTTATTCTATTTTCTATATTCTTTTCTTGTTCTTTGTCTAGATAAAAAATTCCATCCAAATACTTCAATATGCTTCCTTCATGCGTTTCTTCTGGTAAATTTTTTAACTCGATATTAACCATTTCTCTAGTATTTCTATTCTCACAAACGGCAAATTTGCCTTCTATTCTATCAACACTATACTCGCCATCTTCCATTTTTCTGCTCCTTTCCTCAATTACATTTATTAAATTTTTAGCAAGACTGTTCATGTCCACTTCTTTTGCAACAGATTTAAGTAAATTATTTATATCAATTAACATCACTCATAGTTCCTTTCTAAAAGTAGTATGAGCTTTTACGCATATTATCTTTTTTATTATACATGTTCTATTTTAAATTATCAAGCATATGTGTCTCATTTACGACAATGTCATAAAAATGCGAAAAATAAAAAGCATAAGACATTATCATAAATGGATCATATATTTTGTCTTGAATTATCAAGCATATTGACCTAATTTTCAAAGTGTGCTATAATATAAAGGTGTTAGATATTTTAATAAGGAAGGAATATGATATGGGAAATAAATTATATGTTTTCGGACATCAAAAACCAGATACAGACACAATAACATCAGCAATTGTTTTAGCAAATTTAGAAAGAGCTCTAGGTATAGATGCCACAGCTTACAAATTAGGAAATATAAATAAGGAAACAGCATATGCTTTAAAAACTTTCGAAGTTGAAGAACCTGCTACTCTTGAATCCATAGAGGAAAATAGCGAGGTTGCTTTAGTTGACCACAATGAATTTTCACAAAGTGTAATGGGAATAGAAAAAACTAAAGTTAAGATGGTTGTTGACCACCATAAAATTAAATTCGAAACAATAGAGCCAATGTACTTTATTGCAGAGCCTCTTGGATGCACAGGTACAATCCTTTATAAATTATATAAACAAAATGGAATCGACATAGATTCACAAATGGCAGGTTTAATGCTTAGTGCAATTATCTCTGACACTTTGCTATTCAAATCACCAACATGTACTGAGCAAGATAAAAATGCTGCTGAAAAATTAGCAAGTATTGCAGGTGTAGATATTGAATCTTATGGAAAAGAAATGTTAAAGGCTGGAACCGATATTAGTGAATTTACCCCATTTCAAGTAATAAATATAGATTCAAAAGAATTTGATGATGAACGTGTTAAATTCGAAATATCACAAGTAAACGCTGTAGACTTAAATTCTGTATTTAGTAGGCAATCTGAATTAGAAGACGCTATTCAAAAAGAAATTGATGATAAAAACCTAGATTTCTATATGTTTGCTGCAACAGATATTTTAAATGCAAATTCAAAGATAATTGCAATGGGAAGAAAAGCAAATACAGTTGAAAAGGCTTTCGGAGTAAACCTTGAAAATAACACAGCAATGTTAAACAATGTTGTTTCTAGAAAGAAACAGATGCTACCTAACATTCTAAATAATTTAGATTAATAATAAAATAAATAGAGAATGCAATAATTGCCTTATTCCCTATTTGCAATATAAGAAAACAATAAAAATAAACCCTTTTTATTAAGCCAAAAATTTAATAAGAAGGGTTCATTTTCACGGCAAAATATTTGCCTTTCTTTTTGTAGCCTTGTTTTTCAATTAATTAGATTCTTCAGATGAGCTATTGTTTCTCATATTACAGCATCCATTATTCATATTGCTAGTATTATTGTTTGCACAACAATTGCTCATATTCGAATTCATGTTGTTCCACTTCATATTGTTCATGTAAAATTTCTTTTCAGCCATTTTATCTTGAACATCCCTTAATGCCTCACCAAATCTTTGGAAGTGAACTACCTCCCTTTGCCTTAAATATCTCAATACGTCAACAACATCTTTGTCATCAGCACATAAATCTATTAATTTTTCATAAGTTGCTCTTGCCTTTTGTTCCGCCGCAAGGTCTTCTTGCAAGTTTGCAATTACATCACCTTTACAAGCTAAGCAATTTGCATCAAATGGAACTCCCGCAGCAGACTGAGGATAAACATCCACTCCATGTGGTGTAGGTTTGCATACTATCCAATATGATAAAAGTTAATTAAATAACTACTCATTTTTGTACTATGAATTTAAAATAATTTGATTTTTATTATAGAGATATGCAGTACCTCTTTAAAAGTGCTAGGTTTAGCAAGCCGATGCTATAAAATATGCTCGTATTCGTATAAACGGTCTATTTATACAAAGTGTGTGAGTGAGAGTTTACAACCATAGACTCACAATAATAAAAGAGTTTTTGGGAGGCAAAGCTTGGAGATGGATTTGTAATTGTAAAAAGTGTGGACAAGTATGCACAAAGATGTAAAAATCAGCAATTATAATAGCAATTGCTATTTACTAGACTACCAATGAAACGTAGCGACCGAACGAAGGTTTCTTGTTAAAATTAAAAATGAAAGGATTTGATGGATATGAATATAGAATACACAAAAATTGGAGATTATTATTTACCTAATTTAGTTCTACCTCCTGAAACAACAAATTATACTATTAGAAAATATGGGAGAATAAAATTAAATTATTTAAAAAATTATAAAAAAGCAGAATATGCAATTTTACTTATGGAAGCAAAATTAAATCAATATTTACACGATATAGATGTTGAATGTGAAGAGAAAATAAAAACAATTATATCTCAGTTAGTAAAACAAGCGAATGTAACTGAAGAATTAAAAGTCACTAATCAAATGGAATGGGTGGGCAAAATGAATTCCATTAAAAATCGTGCAGAAGAAATTGTATTAAATGAATTAGTTTATGTGTAAAAAATAAATTTTAGAAGAAATTTCAATTGAGATTTCTTCTTTTTTTTGAGCCACTTTTTACAGAAATATATCAAAATTAACAAAATGAAATATGAAAAGCAAGCGACGCATTTGTACTCCCGTCCAAATACAAATGCAAAATTTATGCAAGATAAATTTATTATGGGGAAATCCTTCCCCAAACCCCAAAAAATTTGAAAGGAGAAATCAAAATTATGAGAGAAAGATCAATTAAAAAACAATTTTGGATAAACCAATATGAAGAAAATTTATTAAAGTCAAAATCAAAAAGAGCAGGATTAAATGAGTCTGAATTTTTAAGAAGTTTAATTAAAGGTTACAAAATAAAAGAACAACCTACAAAAGAAATAAGAGATTTTATAAAACAAATATCTGGAATATCAAATAATATAAATCAAATTGCAAGAACAGTAAATTCAACAAGATATATTAGAAATGAAGATTTGGAATATATAAAAAATACTATTCCACAATTTATATTAGAATTTCAAAAGAAAGTATATTCTCGTGAATGAAAGGAGATTTTTAAATATGGCAGTTATTAAAATAAAAACAATTAAAAGTAATTTACAAGCAGTTATAAATTATGGTAAAAATGGCGAAAAAACAGAAAATGAGATTTTAGTATCTAGTATTAATTGTAATATTTATACTGCTTATGAGGAAATGGCACTTACTAAAAAGTTCTTTCATAAAGAAAACAAAACATTAGGCTATCATATAATACAATCATTTAAAGGATATGAAGTACCTCCAGAAAAAGCAAATAAGATTGGAAAAAAACTAGCTGAAGAACTATGGGGAGATAAATATCATAATTCTAATGCAGGAATTACATTTATGAAAGAAACATCTGATAGATTATGCTTAAATTATGGACTAAGCATTGTAAATACACCTCTAGCTGAAACAGAAATATAGGCAAAAAAGAATGGATAATTTTAATCGTAGTGACGAAAAAATGAAAAAGATAATAAATGATATAGATGATGCAATAAAATGCTCTAAAAAGTATTCTGACTTCAAATTAATTTTAAAAGCAAAAGGTTATGAAAATAATAAAAGTAGTATTTTGAAGGAAATCAAACAACTATCTGAAAAAATTGATACTTTGCAAGCTCGAAAAAATGCTTGTAACAGAATTATTGATAGATATGCTACAATAAAATCAGATTATAAAAATGAAATTGAGGCTAAAAATAAAGCTACAGAATTAATAAAAGAAGATAAGAAGAAAAATTCAAGATATAGATAAAATCTCCCACATAAAATCATTTTTTATGTGGGAAATACTTTATTTTTTAAAAAAGTTCTTAATTGTATCAAATATTCGCTGTAATAAGCTTTTTTCTTTAGCTTCTACTAATGAAGTATTATCATTTTCGTTTTCAAAATAATTTTTAGAAATATCTGAGTTTTTATTTTTAAACAAATTATCTGGATTATATTTTCTTCTCATTTCTGTTTGATATTTTATATCATTTTTATCTAAAGTATCTTTTAATAATTCTTTTTCTTCTTCATTAGCTAAATACTTTAATTGTAGCATAGCTAGTAAATCAATCGTTTTTTGAGAAAATGCCATATTTTGATTTTCATTTATTTTATCTATATTATATTGATAATTACTATCTTTATTTTCTTCAAAAAATTCTATTAATTTTACAGGTATTTTATCTTTGTAGTGTTGCTCCATATTATTTATAATTTCTAATATTTCTGCATAAGCTTGTGCATATGTATCAGTCATACATATTTCCTCCTTTGTATATTATCCTATTTGATTTGGTTCTCCTCTATTTGGAGTATTTTGTCTTGTTTTTGTATCAATAATATGACCTTCTGCTTCTCTTACACCTGTTTTTGTAGCTTGAGCCATAGCTAATGCAAGAGATAAATCTTGAGTTGTTAAATTATGTTTTTCCATAAATTCTAATATAGCTCTCGCTCCTGAATTTTGTTTTTCTTCTAATCCTTCAGTAATTTCTGTTGAAATATGTTTCTTTTCAGTTGCTTGTGGCGAAGAAATATTTGATCTGCTTTGTTCTTCTTGTATTATTTCATCACATTCTCTTTGTTTTTTAAACCTATCGTTTTCATATACACTTTTCAATTGTTCTAAAATTTTTCTATCTTCATCACTTAAATCTTCTTGTTCTAATGAAGCTGTTATTCCTTGTAGAACTTCATTGTATCCAATTTTTCCATCTTTTTCAAACTGCATTAATATTTGTTCTGCTCTTAATAATGTTCCAACTCCTGGTTGACTACTAAATTCAACATCTCTTTGAGATAAAAATTGTAGAAGCCCATTTTGAATAATAGCATTAATATCATCAGTAGTAAGACCTCTCATATCATCTATTTTAGAAGTTATAAATGAGGTTAATTGCATACTTTCTCTTCTAGTATAACCTAACACCTCATAAAATCTATAATTATTGTTAAGTATTCCATTAAATCCTATACCTGATTCTGCAAAACTAAATGATTTATGGTCGTTTGTTAATATTCTTGTAAAAAATCCTGTAATACAATCATATATTCTACTTTGTGTTCCTAATTTTCCTTTTTCACTTTCAATATCTTTAAAAGCTCTTTTATTACCACTCATATAATTTATTTCAAACATATTTTTTTCTCCTAATTTCAAATGTTTTCAACATTTTCCAATCACTTATATTTTACTATTTTTATTATATCTTGTCAAATTTTATTGTTCATTCAGCCACTTCATATAATCTTCTTGTTTTATCTCTCCTTTGTTAATTTTATCTTTTAATTCAGCATTTTTTTTCTTGAATGTAAGAAAATCTTTTTCATAATCTTCATTTAAAGGATTTCTTCTAGTCCTTAATAATAATTTTTGATAAACATTTCTATAAACCTTTAAGTCATTATTTTCTTCCATAAGTTTTTGTTTTATTTTAAAAGGTCCTACTTCTTTGCAATTCTTTCCATTTTCAAATATGTTACTACAATACAATTCATCTGACCTATTTTCTGGAACAAACAATTTACCACAATTTTTGCATTTCTTTATTTCAATATTATCTATTGATGTTAATTCAAATAATTCCATAACAAAAGTTGGAATAATATTTGTACACATATAATTATATGGTAGCAATTTGTCATCATTAACATTTTTGGCTAGTTCTTGTGCAAGTTCTTCATTTGTAATAGAGAAAAGTGTAAAATCCCCAAAATTGTTAAAACATAATTTTATTTTATCTTCATCATATATTTTTGATATTTCCAATTTTTCTTTTTTTTCTCTTAATATGTACAATCTTTGTGCAGGAGATAATCCATTCAACTCTTCTAAATCATTTAAGTTATATATGTATTCTATGTCTTTTATAAATGCCCTTTGTATATCAGATAGCTTATCAGATGTCTTATCAATAAGTAATTTTATTAATTCCATATAATTATCTTCTTCATAAAACTTATATATAGGAATATTTCCTAATTCTGCAATTGAACAAGGACTATATTGTTCAATAAAATTTTTCATTTCTTCAAAAGAGTAAAAATTTGTATTTAAAAAATCACAAAGTTGAACTCCTAGCCTTAATTTTTCTTGTTTATTATAAAATTCATAACCGTTATGTTTAGAGTTGTATTTAAAAGCTCTATAATAAATCAACTTTTTTTTCGATAGTCTATCAATGAAAAGCTGGTTATTTGTATTTATTTCTATATTTTCCATAACACTTGCTCCTTGTTTGTTATATTTCTTTAATTATTTTATCACAAACTATTGACTTTTTTGCAATATGCCATGATAATATTGTATTAGTTTTTGATATTTAGGATATAAAAAACTAGCAGCAGGATTACTATGTCTAAAAATATCCAAACAAAAAGTAAGAAAGGAGATTTGTATGATTGATAAAAAAGAAGTATATAAAATGTTTTTTGATGATAAACTTAAACAATGTGAAATAGCAAAAACATTAGGTGTTAACAAACAATATATAGGACAAGTTTTAAAAGCACATCCTAAATCTTCTAGTAAAAAAGAACGTAGAAGTTTTGAAAATGCTAAAAATAGAATTGAATATCAAAAGAATTATCAGAAGAAATATAAAAGAAAAAATACTAAAGATAATTCTTATGAACAAATGTTAGCACAATTAGCCAAAGACACAAAAGAATTTTCATATAAAGGTGAAATATCTGATTATTCTTTTGCAAAATGGAATCGTGGAATGTATAACTATGATAAAAAATCAAGTGATTTAGTCCTAAAAAGAAATATAGTTGTTCCATTTCTTGATGTTCCTAAAAGAGTTAGAAATGTAATTAATCCAGTTAAAAGGAGAGTAATATGTTAAAGCCAAAATAAAAGGGGCTTTATTTTTTTATCACAAATACAAGCCCATTAAAATAAAATGATTTAGGAGGACTGTGTATGAGTGATAAAGTTAGATTTAATATAATTGAAGAAAATAAAACAAACAATGTAAAAGATATAGAAAAAGCTATAAATATAATTGTAAATAGACTCATAGAAAAGCAATTTATAAATTTACAACAATAAGCATATTGATAAAAACTACTTATTTTTGTATAATGATTAATGTACAAAAATGAGTAGTTATACAGTTTGGAGGTATAACTATGAAAGTTGCAATTTATTGTAGGCTTTCTCGTGAAGATGATGATAAGCTACACGAGACCGATGAAAGCGAAAGTATCCAAAATCAAAAATCTATGCTAATTAATTATGCAATAGAAAGGAGTTGGGATATTTATAATATTTACTGTGATGAAGACTATTCTGGAATTGACAGTGAAAGACCTGAATTTAATAAGTTATTAGAAGATGCTGAAAGCCATAAATTTGATATTGTGCTATGCAAAACTCAAAGTAGATTTACTCGTGATATGGAAGTAGTTGAAAAATACTTACATAATAAATTTATTGAGTGGAATATTAGATTTGTAAGTCTTGTAGATCATGTAGACACTTTAGATAAAGGAAATAAAAAATCAAGACAAATTAATGGTTTAGTTAATGAGTGGTATTTAGAAGATTTATCAGAAAATATCAGAAAGACATTTGATAGTAAAAGAAAACAAGGATTACATATTGGCTCTTTTGTATGCTATGGCTATAAAAGAAGTCCAGAAAATAAAAATAAACTTATTGTTGATACAGAAGTTGCTGATATTATTAAATTGATTTTTAACCTTTATGAACAAGGCAATGGTGTTACTAAAATTGCTCAAATATTAAACGACAAAGGTATTTTAACACCTACTAAATATAAACAATCACAAGGGATTAACTTTAAAAACCAAGGAAAGAATATTGACTATTGGTGTGAATCTACAGTTAGCAAAATCTTAAAAAATGAAGTTTATATTGGTAATTTAGTACAAGGCTATAATAAGAAAGTAAGCTACAAATCTAAAAAAATGAAAAATCAGCCTAAGTCAGAATGGATTATTGTAGAAAACACTCACGAGCCCATTATTACAAAAGAACAATTTTATAAAGTTCAAGAGATTTTTAAAAGTAAAACTAGAAGATGTAAAAATGGCGAAGTTCATTTATTTGCTAATAAACTTGTATGTTTAGACTGTGGGACAAAACTTTACAAATGTCAAAATGATAGAGGTTACATTTACTTTTCTTGTAAAGGCTCTAAAAAGCTATATGGAACTTGTACTCCCCATTCTATTGGTTATGAGAATTTAAAAATATTAGTGACCGAAAAAATTAGAGAGAAAATTTTAGCATTTTATAACTTTGATAATATTTCTGATGATTTATTTGTTTTAAGTGATAATCTAAATAAAGCTAAACTATTGCAAAATAAAGTCCTATTACTTTCTAAAGAAATGGAAGATATAAATAAAGCAATAAAAGAACTTTATTTAAACAAAGTAAGTGGCAAATTCCCAGAAGATGTGTTTGAAGATTTAAACTCCTCTTTTCTAACTGATAAATCAGTAAAGCAAAAAGAACTAACTAAAGTTGAGAATGATTTATCTAATTTAAAGGAAAAAGAATTAAACAGTAAATTTATAAAAGAACAAAAAGAAAAAATAATTAATCACTTTAAAGATTTTAAAGAACTTAATTATGATATTGTTAATAGCTTTATAGATTATATTGAAATTGGAGAAAAAAATAAAAAGACTAAAACTCAAGATGTTGTAATACATTGGAATTTTTAGTATATTGTTCAAATTTTACAAATTATTCACATAAAAATCGTAGTAATTTAGTTAAATTTATGATATACTATTAATAAGTTTTAAAGAAAGGAGTTTTAAATATGTCACCAGTAAGAGAAAAATTCGTTAATGTTATCGAATCTTTACCATACAATATTGACGAAGAAGTTTTGAAAAAAAGTACGAAAGAAATTCTGCAAGAAGTAACTCAAAAATATGTTGACACTTATGGTGTTGATGATTTATCTGAAAATGACAAAGAATGTATAAGGTCATTAATTGGAAATAAAATTTAGTAAAAGAAAGGATTGTAATTAATATGAGTATAAAAGAAGATATTCCTATGGAAAAAATTATTGAACTTCTAAAGAAAGCTCCAACTGATGACGGTACATTTTATGGTTCATTATATGATTTATATGTTTTTATAGGACTTGCTAAAAGTGCAGATGATATAAAAAACGGAAGAACTATAACTTTAGAAGAACTTGAAAAAGAAATGGAGGCATTATATGAAAGTAGTAGTAGACGATTTGGCTAAGCAGTCACTTATTGATATTTATTATTATAATTATCAGTATTCATTAAAAAATGCCATTGAAACAAATAGAAACATTCTCTTTCGTATTCACGATTTAGAAGATTCGCCATATATTGGCAGATATATTCCAGAAATGTCGGACAAGCGTTTTCGAGAAATAATATACAAGAGTTCACGACATTCCGGATATAGAATTCTGTATTATATATCAGAAAATGCTGATAAAATTTATATATTTAATGTTCTTAATAGTAAACAAGATTTTAATCGTATCTTGAAATTACATAATTATTTTAACAATTATTTTAATTTTTAAATCAATTTATTTAAATTCTTATTTAGAGATATTCCAAACCCACTCCATGGTCTGTATAATATGGTCCTAATCCTGCCTTTTTCAATTCTTCTGGGCACACTCCATCTGTTAATTGATGAACTAAAGTCCCAACCATTTCAAGATGGGCAAGCTCTTCTGTGCCTATATCATTTAGTGTAGCCTTCGCAATTTGGCTTGGCATTGCAAACCTTTGTGATAAATACCTTAGAGCAGCTCCAAGCTCTCCGTCAGGTCCTCCATATTGCGATATTATTACTTTTGCCATTTGAGGATTCCTATTTTTTATATTTATTGGATATTGTAGCATTTTGTTATATGTCCACATTATTCTTCACTCCTTTCCCATGGCCAAGGCTCTTCCAGCCATCTCCAACTATTGCAAGGGAAATATATGCTAAGTGGGCCATATAATTTTTGATATTTATCTGATAGATCTCTCAATTTTTGACAATAATCTCTGTGCAGACATATTGCCTTTTTATCATTTGAATGAGTATTTAAATACTCTCCTATGTCAGTTACTGCAAATTTTAAAGCTCTAATTTTGCAAAGCATTTCGTCTTGCCTTTCCTTATTTTTTTCGCAGCACATTGAATTTGAACAACAATTATCTTTAGACATCAAATTTGCAGTGTTGTATCCAAATTGTGCATTTATTCCTGTTGGCTCATAATTACAATCATCTAATTCTGTTTCTGAACAGCTT
>CAKOXG010000027.1 GCA_934130025.1 uncultured Clostridia bacterium | reverse complement strand
GAACAGCTTCTTACATCATTCATAAACATGTGTTACACCCCTTTCCAATCGTGTTTCTTCCCTTTAAATATTCAATATCCTCTACACTTTGGCAGGGATAATATGGGCTTACTAATTCAGGAAATATAGTTCCATTTTTCAACCCACATATTGGAGTAAACACATTTGTCATTCTCTGAATTGGCACATAGCTTTGCCCCAGCATTGGATTTAAAGGAAATACGTTATCCTCACCTTCAAATCCACATGTGCAATCGTCTTGATATTCACAGCTATTGCTTTCTACATTCTGGCAAGAATCATCCAATGGGCTTATATCCTGTTCCATATTGCATCCACAACAGCATTTTTTATAATCTCTGTACATTACATTTCCTCCTTTTTATAAAGCATTTTTTAACGCTTTATATATTTTATGTAACCATGCAAAAAAAGTTCTTATGCTTATCTTAAATAATACAAATTTGTAAATATAATTCTCAATACCAGCAAGATAGAGTAAATGAAATAAAAAATAAACCTTCTTATTAAACTTTTCGTCTAATAAGAAAGGTTCACATCAATCAAAATCTTTCAATTTTATTTTTCAAGTTTTTATTATTTTTAATAAATTTCATATTAATTTATACTCTTAAAACTCCACCTATTGTTTTATTTACAGATGAACCAGCATCTTCCATTATCTTGTCTCCACCTGCTATTATTACTAGGTCCCCTTGCTCTAATATTTCTTTATTCTTTAATTTTTCAATTCCTTTTTCAATTGTTTTGTTTATTGTTTCTTGAGCATCTACATATATTGGAGTTACATTCCAAGCTAAACCTAATTGATGGAAAGTTCTCTTGTTATCTGTTATTGCAAGAATTGGGCATCCTGCTCCAAGTCCAGCTATGTTTCTTGCAGATGTTCCAGTATGTGTATAACATACTATCGCATCAGCCTTCATGTTCTTAGCTGTTACACATGTAGCATATGCAACATTTTTCTCCAATGAATCTAATTCTAGATTATCATTTTCATCGAATCTCTTCCAGTAATTTATTTCTGGCTCAACTCTAGCTGCGATTTTAACCATTGTTTTTACGCACTCTACTGGATAATCACCTTGTGCACATTCTCCTGAAAGCATTATAGCACTTGTTCTATCATATATAGCATTTGCAACGTCGCTTGCTTCAGCTCTAGTTGGTAATGGTTGGTGTGTCATTGATTCAAGCATTTGTGTTGCTGTTATAGCAGGTTTATTTTCTCTATTGCAAAGTTTTATTAATTTCTTTTGAACAACTGGTGGCTCTGTGAAATCTGTTTCAGTAGCCATATCACCACGAGCAATCATTTGAGCATCTGCTAAATCTACTATTGTTTCTAAGTTTGAAAGACCTTCAATGTTTTCTATTTTTGTAATTATTTGAATATCTTTTCCACCATTTTCATCTAGAACTTTTCTAACATTTTTTATATCCTCTGCATTTCTTGCAAATGAAATTGCAACAAAATCATATCCATGTTCACAAGCAGCTTTTAAATCACCTATATCTTTTTCTGCAAGACCTGGTAATCTTATAACTGTTCCAGGTAAGTTCATTGTTTTTCTACTTCCTAAACCATTTCCATGAACTACTGTTGTTATAATATCTTTTCCAACAACTTCATCAACTTTTAATTCGATTGCACCATCATCTATTAAGATTTTTGTTCCAGGTTTTACATCTTTATATAATTCTTTATATGTTACAGATACACCCTCTTCATTTCCTGTTATATCTTCATTAAATAATGTAAATTTTTGGCCATCTTTTAATTGTATTTTAGTGTTCTTTCCTGTGTATAACATTCCAGTTCTAATTTCTGGACCTTTCATATCAAGTAATAATGCTATTGGAAGATCTTTTTCTTCTCTTAATTTTAATATTGTTTCTGTTTTTTCTTTTTGTTCATCCCAACTTCCATGAGAATAATTAATTCTTGTTACGTTTAATCCTGCATCAAATAATTCTTCTAGTCTGTTTTCACTAGCAGGTCCGATTGTTCCTACAATCTTAGTTTTCCTTAAATTTTTCATTATTATTACCTCTTTCCTTTTTAACATGTGATATTATATCACGTAATATTACGCATTTCAAGTGTTTTACCTCTAAAACACTAAATTTCGTTATTTTTATTATGCCTCAAAAAGGATACTTTTAAACAAAAGTATCCTTTTTATTTATTTTTTCATTAAATTTTAAAAATTAGTCATTTTCTTGAGAATTTCTTCTTTGTTGCTTTCTTGCCTTTCTGCATTCTGGGCATCTTTTTGGTTCGTTTGTGAAACCTTTCTCTGCATAAAAAGCTTGTTCACCCTCTGTAAATACAAATTCATTTCCACAATCACTACATACTAAAGTTTTGTCTGCCATTTTCTTTACCTCCTTCTTAAGATTTCGATTTAATATTTTTTGACACCTTAACCTTTAAGAAGGAAGAAAATATCTACTAAATAATTAAATTGCTTGGCTTATTTCTAAACCAAGCTTAATATATCACACTTTTTTTCAAACTTCAAGTTTTTTTGGTAAATATTTCTAATTTTCCATTTCTTCCTCAAAGCCAATATATTTTATATTTTTGTTAAATACCAATATTGTTTCAAATATTGGGCCAAGAAGCCATAATCCCAATGCAAAGAATGTACCTTTTCCAAATGCTTCTGAAAGCATAAATTTACTTGCAACAGATACAATCCATAAAATTATCCATCCAATTATTGGTACCAAAAGTAATAATAACCACCATGGGCTCATTTTGCAAATTTTGAGCATTGTTATGTTCCTATAAATTGGCACAAAAGCAGCCCAAGCTTTTTTATTTGCCTTTTTATATATAACGCATCTAAGTAAAGTTCTGTATATAAATAATATCATTAAAAATATTGATATATTTTTCACAATTTTAGTTGAAAAAATAGTTCCTAATACTAAATCTACTTTTTCAGATGTTGAAAATTCTGATGTAATGCTTTTTAATACATCTGCTGTGCTTCCACCATTTTGAGCCTCTTTTGCAACCTTTTCTATATCAATTTTAGATAATATCTTCTTTAATTGGTTTGTATTCACATTTTTTAGCACGGTTGTAACACTGCTTAAATCATCCTCATTTATTCCACTTTCTATGAAATATTTTGAATTGTCTTCTATTACCTTAACAATATCTTTATTTGAATATTTAGGTGTAATTTGATTATATATACTTATCGCTTCTATTAATCTATCTTTATTCATTCCCTCTGAACCCACAGTTAGTATGAATCCTTTTATTGCCTCTTCCACTTCACCAGAATCTTCTACATCCACTAATTCATTTACTATATTTTGATTTTTTGTATTATTTACAGCAAATACCTCCTCAGGAATTAACAATGCCATAATTAACATTAACCCTATTACCATAAATTTTAATATATTTTTCTTTTTATCTTTTTCCATATTTATCTGCATTTTTTTATTTCGATAATTTAATATCTTTTCTCCTTATAAAATTGATAATTCTAAATTTATCTTTATAAGCATACCACGTACGAAAAATTTTATCAATATTTTTTTAATATTTTTTATAACACTTAAGTCTCAATTTCTAAAAAAATACTCTTTTATTGCAAATACAGTCCTAATATTAAAATTCCTATGTTCTCTTTATAGATACTATTAAATTGACTAAGGGGCAATGGGCTTTCTCCATATCCCGCTTCTATTGTATATGCTGGATTCTTAAACTCTTGTATAAACCAATCTTTATATCCCGCAAAGCTCGATTCATATGGAACATCTGCAAGTGTATACCCACTTGCATTAGCAAATTTTCTTCCAATTTCTTTTGCATTACTTATAGCATAATCTTTATATTGCCAATATATTTCTCTTCCTTGTGTGTGGTATGTTATAGCAAGAGAAAAATTATTTGCTTTTGTAAAATCGTATATTGCTCTTGCTTCTGGCTCTGTAAGTGGTCCTTCGCCCACAAAATCTCTTGGTGCAGGCGATGTAACCCCCTGTGAAAATTTTATTTTCTTAGCCATACTCCAGCCTGCCGGAAATTGTAAGTTTAAATCCACTCCATTTATATTTGCCTTCCATCCATTTGGAAACTTTATATTTGGATATTTATTAGAGACATATTTTGCAAATCTGTACTCTTTTGAATTTGTATTAATTTCTCCATTTAGCAAATCTACACCATCTGGATTTAGCATAGGGCAAACATACAATGTTGTCCTACCTAGGAGTCTTCTTATATTGTATCCATATATATTAGAATTTCTATTATATGCTATACACAGATCTTCCATAAACTTCATTAATATGTTTGAGCAAATCCATTCATTTGCATGTGTAGAAGCTATATAAAAAACTTTATTTTCCCCATTTCCTATTTTTAAACACTGAATTGGTTTTTCAAGTACGCTATATCCTATTGTCATCACTTTCAAAAAAGGATAATGCAGCATAAGCATATTAATATCTGATTTTAAAATTATTGAATTATATTTAACATTCGTATTAACTATCAAGGCAATACTCTCCTTATATAAAATTTATACAAGTATATTCTTGTCTTACTTTTTTATTCTTAATTTAACAAAAAAACAGCTCTCAGATTTTTCTCTAAGAGCCAATTTTTATTTAATTATCTAATTTATCAACATTATGAATAAATATTATTTCATCCATTATGTCTATTACTGCATAAATAATCATTACAATTCCTGTTGCAACTATTATTGATGATTGATTGAATACTATAAATACTCCTGCAAGAAGGGTAATAGCTGATAGTGCTAGCATTACAAGCCAAGAACTTACCCCTGCATTTTTTAATTTTAATGATAAAAGCATTTTTATTGCTGCTTCATATGCAATCCATATTCCAATTACAATCCCTACAATATTTGCAAATACACTAGAATACACCATTATAAGTACTCCTATTATAATTGCAATTATTCCATATATAAGATCATAATTAAATAAATCACCATTTCCATTAAATAATAAGTAACTTATAATTTTCTCAATACCAATTAAAAGTATGGTAAGCCCTATTACCTTAGAAATTACATTTATTGTTCCCTCTGGATTTTTTATCATTATAAATCCCAATATTGCAAAAATTATTGATGTAATTATAGATATAATACCTGCTCTTTTGAAGAAATCTTTCATATTAATTCTCCTTCCATAATCCATATTTTATTAATTCATTTTTTCATAGATTACCTTAACTCTAACCTAATCCATTTTCATATACTACCTTTTATACACCACTCTCCTTGTTCTCTAGCACATTTTTTGCCATGTTTATTAATCTTTCTTTTCTCATTTTTTTGCTTTCTACTTGTTTCCTATCAAAAAAGATTTTTCTGACTCTATTTATCATTCTACTAAAAAAATTATCAGACTTTCTTTTTTCTAGTGCAAGTCCCTGATAAAAAGAGATGATTTCTAAAGGATTGTGTTCTTTAATATAATCTGCAATATCTGTTTCTTCCACAAGCAAAGGCGTAACCTTTCTCTGTTTTTCAAGTTCTATTTTATTTGCTAGGTCAATCCAATAGTTCGAAACTTTGTCACTTACAAGATTTTTAACCGTTACAACTCTTATTTCCTCTGGTTTTATTTTCTCTGAAATTTTAACTACAGGATTTTCCATGTCTTTTTCTATATTTTCGGGATAGACAGAAAGACACATAACTTCTGCTATACATTCATCATTTTTCTTAAATACACTACTACCATCATTAACAATATTATTTTTATACTCTAGTATTCCCTCTTCTCCGCGATAAATATAATTTTCTCCAGCAGTAATGCCATTTTCAGCTATGTTTTTTAGTTCATTTAGCCTTGCAAAATAATAATATTTTTCGTTCATTTTATCCCTCGTTTACTTTAACCATTTTAAATTTAAGTGAATTATATCATTCAAATAAATTAAAGTAAATAGATTTTATTTTTATTTTAAAAATTAGCTATGAAGCTCTTTTATCATTATATCTGCAAATACACAATACCCTCTAGTAGGGTCATTTACAAGAACATTTGTTACAGCCCCTATAAATTTTCCATTTTGAATTACAGGAGCTCCACTCATTCCCTGAATTATTCCACCTGTTTTTTCTATTAATCTTTTGTCTGTTATCTTTATCAACATACTTTTATTATCAAAATTATTATTTTTATATATTTTTTCAATTTCAATCTTATAATTTTCTTGTTTTCCATTATCTAATTGGCATATTATTTCTGCTTCTCCAGTTTTTATTTCATCTCTTGAAGCAACTTCAAGCTCATTTTTTAAATCTGCAGATAAATAACTCTTATTTGTAACAGTTCCATATACACCAAAATTTGTATTTTTATAAATTTTTCCTATTTCCTTTCCATTTGTTATAGTTCCGTGTATTTCTCCTGGTTTTCCTTTTTCTCCTTTACTTATAGATAATATTTTTGCAGTTATTAGCTCTCCAGCAGATATTTCTACAATTTGTTCAGTATCAATATCTGATATTCCATGCCCAAGTGCCATAAAAGTGTTTGTGCTTGGCTCATAAAATGTTAATGTGCCAACTCCTGCTGCAACATCTCTCACCCATAGTCCAAGTTTATAATCCTCATTTGACTTGGCTGGCTTTATGCTAGTTTCTCTTGTTTGATTATCTCTTTCATATTTTATATTCACTTCTTCCCCATTTCCACTATTGACTGCTTCTATCAGCTCATTAGTCGATGTTACTTCTTTATTATTTATGCTCAATATCATATCGCCTTGTTTTATTCCAGACTCCTCATATGGCTTAACTTTTTCATTGTTTTCATCATCAATTTGTGACATTCCAACAACTAATACACCTTTTGTGTACAGCTTCATCCCAATTGCACTCCCTATTGGCACAACTCTTGTTTGGGGAATTACATCAACATCTATATTTTTCAATTTTATATTTCCAAATAAACTTAACTGTACCTTGCTTGCTCCCACTAATGGAAAATTTTTTTGATTTATATTGCTTGCAACTTGCGTATCTTTCTTTTTTCCTTCTATATTCCCATTTGTTGTAACAGTAATTCCTTTTGCCACCTTTAAGTTTAATTTTTCTCCTTCTAGCAATATAATTTTGCTAGGTGTATAAATAATAGAGCACAAATACACATACAAAACTAACAAAGAAAATACAATTAAAAATCTTGTAAGTATCTTTTTTATATTAAAAGTCTTCATAAAAATCAAAGCCTCTCTTCCAATTAAACTATTATTAGTTTTAATCAATTTTATCTACAAAAAAATAACAAATAAATTTTAAAAATTTACTTGTTATTATCTTAACCATTTTTTTATTTTTTACAACTTCATTCATTTCATTCCAAAATTTTTCAATTTTTAATTTTTTGAACTACTTGATGAATATTGACTCATTAACCAGTTATAATAATTAAAAGGTTCCACTGTTTCCGGTGTTCCATAATCCACACCATATGTTTCTACTCTAATGCTTTTTATTACTGGTGGATTTACAGGTTTGTCTACTCCTTCTGAAGCACTCTCATCTCTTGTTACAACCTCTACATTTGCTATTTTGTCAACTATGTCCAATCCTTCAATAACTTCACCAAACCCTGCGTATAAACCATTTATATTGTCATTATCAGCATTCATTATAAAAAATTGAGAACCTGCTGAGTTATACCCTTTAGTTGTAAGTGCTGTGCTTAGGCTACTATAATCTGATCTTGCCATAGCAATTACACCTTTTTTCATTTTTAATGTGTTTTTATTATATCCATTTGCAATAAATTCACCCTTTATGGCATATGTTTGTGATGTAGACCCACCTTCTTTTATATTACTTAGTGTAGGTGTTCCTGTTCCATCTCCATTTTTATCCCCACCTTGAATCATGAATGTTGGTATTGTTCTATGGAATGTTAAGCCATCATAGAATCCATTATTTGCAAGCTTAATAAAGTTAGCTACAGTATTTGGAGCTATATCAGGATAAAGTTCAACCCTTATAGTTCCAAAATCTTCAACTTCAATTGTAGCAACAGGGTTTTGCACCTTTCTTGTTACCTTTTCAAATATTCCATACCCTAAAAAAGCAATCCCAACTATTGTTGCTATTATAAGTATTATAAGTATTATTTTTTTAAATTTTTTCATTTTTATTCTCTCCATTTATTATATTATTTCATTATCAAACACAAATTGTTCTTGCATTCTTCTTAATGATTGTTTTATTGTTCTTGCACGCACTTCGCCAATTCCATCTACTTCATCTAGCCTTGGAATATCTGCTGCAAGGATATGCTGGAATGATTTAAATGATTTTACTAAATTTTCTACTATGCTACTTGGCATTCTTGGAATTTTATTTAAAACTCTATAGCCTTTTGTATAAACTCCCACTTCATCATAATTGTCAAAATCCTGGTAGCCAAGTATTTTAGCAACAACTTGTGATTTCATTAAATCCTCTCTTGATAATTTTTTTATCTTTTCCAGAACATCTTCTGCAGTCTTCTTTTTATTTAAAACAGCATAATCTTTTACCATTAAAAGCTCTTCTGTTTCAAGGTCACCAACGGATTCTTCAAGCTGCATATCCAAAAGCCTTCCATCTTCTCCAAGTTCATAAATTGCTTTTTGAACTTCATCTGCCACATTCATAACCATTTCTGCTCTTTGAATTGCTACAATTACATTCTCCAATGTAACAATATCATTAAATTCATATTCATTAAGTAAATTCAACTTGTTATCGAATACTTTCATATATTTTTCTACAGTTTGCAATGCCTGGTTTGCTTTCGTAATAACTTTTGCAGTATCCTCTAACACATACCTATCATATCCCTTAAATATGGTAATTATGTTTCTTCTTTGTGAAATACTTATTACTAAATCTCCAGTTTGCTTTGCTGTACGCTCTGCCGTTCTATGGCGCGTTCCTGTTTCAACTGTTTGTATGCTTGAATCTGGTATAAGCTGAGTATTTGCAAACAAAATTCTCTTTAAATCTGAACTTATAATTATTGCCCCATCCATTTTTGCAAGTTCATATAATCTTGCTGGGGTATAGTCTACATCTATTTTAAAGCCTCCATCTGCAATATCCATAACTTCTTTTCCGTCTCCAATTACAATTAGCCCACCTGTTTTAGCCTTTAATATGTTTTCCAAGCCTTCTCTTATTGGAGTACCCGGAGCAATAGTTTTTAAAACTTCGATAATTTCATTATTAGTTGTAGCCAAGAATAATTCCTCCTTCTTTCACTAAACAGCACATAAGTAAACAATCTAATTTTTACACATATTTCTGATTAATTTATTTTAACCCTACTTTTTTCATTGCTTCATTTATTGTTCTGACTCCTATTATATCTATTTTGTAGTCATCTTTCAAGAGTTTTTTGTTACTTTCTGGAATAATGCACGTTTTAAATCCCATTTTTTCGACTTCTTTTATTCTTTTTTCAATCATATTTACTGCTCTTATTTCACCAGTTAGCCCCACTTCTCCTATTGCAACCATATCTTTTGGAAGAGCATAATTTTTAAAACTTGATGCAACAACTAAGCAAGTTCCTAAATCAACTGCTGGCTCTACTAATTTTATTCCACTTACAACATTTAAATAAACATCTTGTGAACTAAGTGGCAATCCCGTTTTCTTTTCTAATACAGCAATTAGCATTGTAAGCCTGTTATAGTCTATTCCATTTGCAGCTCTCCTTGGAAGGCCAAAAACTGTTGGGGTTGTAAGTGCTTGCAATTCAATTAAAAGTGGCCTTGTGCCTTCAACACTTGCAACTAATATTGAACCAGGAGGATTATCTTCTCTGTCTGAAATGAGAATTTGTGATGGATTCTTTATTTCAACCATTCCTTCATTTCTCATCTCAAACATCCCAATCTCATTTGTTGAGCCAAACCTGTTTTTTACGGAACGTAAAATTCTATATGAGAAATATCTTTCACCTTCTAAGTATAAAACTGTGTCAACCATATGCTCCAAAACTCTTGGTCCAGCTATATTTCCATCTTTTGTAACATGCCCAATTATAATTGTCGTAATCCTGTGCCCTTTGCACACTCTCATTATTCTTGCAGTTATTTCCCTTACCTGACTTACAGTTCCAGCTGCTGAAGTAATCTCCTCTGAGTACATAGTTTGAATTGAATCTATTATTACAAGTTTTGGCTCCATTGCAAGAATTGTTTCTTCTATTACATCTATGTCAGTTTCTCCTAAAAACATTATGTTGCTATTCTTTATTCCAAGCCTATCTGCTCTTATTTTTACTTGTTCTGCTGACTCTTCTCCAGACACATACAAAACCTTTCCTGTCCCAGTAATTTTATCGCAAAGTTCCAAAATTAATGTAGACTTACCAATTCCTGGTTCTCCGCCCAAAAGAACTAAAGAACCATTTACCAAGCCTCCACCTAAAACACGGTTCAATTCTCCAATTCCCGTATCCATTCTTGTATCCGTTTTTCCTACAACATTATCTAACACTTGCGGAGCAGCCTTTTCTTTTATGCTCCTTCCTGTAGCAGTTGATTTGCTCTCAACAATTTTTTGCTCAAAGAAAGTGTTCCAAGCTCCACAGGCAGGACATTTTCCAAGCCATTTGGGTGATTCATATCCACATTCATTACACACAAAAACTGATTTTGCTTTTGCCATTATTTGTACTCCTTTTTTATTTTTCTGTATTAGTATAATACATTTATAGCTTCCTGTCTACAAATTTTATTTTTTTTATTAAACCGCAGGGTTCGACAGGTTTTTCATCTTTTATGTATTATAATTATGTTATCTTTTATGAAAGGAGGTGGTTTCCTTGAGGAAAAGAGAACATAAGAAAAAGAACTCTGCAAAACTTTTTAGGTTTTTACATAGTACATTGATTGTACTTAAGTATTGCTTTAAAATTGCTCAGGTTCTTAAATCAATTATTGACTTGTTCAAATAATTGAAAAACAGGTATGTCTGAAGCCATACCTGTTTTTTTTGCAATCTTTGATTGCACATCTTTTATAAAAAGATGATTTCCTTGAGAATTCACTTACTATTATACTATATATTTTATTTTTTTCAATATATTTTATTGAATTTATGAATAAATCGTTCGACAATTTTCAACATTTATATTGTTTTATTTTTATTTATATAATATAATAAATACATATTTTACCATTTATGTAAAATTTTGTTTACTAAAGAATATAAAAAACAAAGGAGAAAATTTAAAATTATGAGTAAATTATATAATACTTACGTTTCGCTTAAAGCAAACAATCCAGATGATAAAGATACTTTATATTTATTTAAATCTGGAATTTTTTTCATTTGTATTGATAATGATGCAATAAAAGCTTCTAGCATTCTAAATTTAAAATTAACAAATCTAAATAATGAAATTTATAAATGTGGTTTTCCTGTGCAATCTTTAGAAAAATATTCAAATATTTTAAAATTAAATAATTGTAAGTTCAAGTTAATTGATCTTGAATCAAATACCTCTTTTAGCTTAAATAGCTATACAGCAAATAGCGCCACAAATAATCTATTATCAAAACTTTCTAAAATTGATACAGATTCTCTATCAATTAAAGAAGCCTATTCTTTATTAGATGAAATAAAAGAGGAATCAAATTATATTTTGGGAGGTTTAGCAGTAAATGGAAAATAAATCACCTAACTCGAAAAGTAATTTAACAATTTATCAAAAATATATGGAATTAATTTTATATACAAATGACCTTGTACGAAAATATCCAAAATGCGAAAATTTTGCACTTGTTAAGGAAATAAAAAGTACCATGTACAACGGACTCAGGCTATTAATGTATTCTATTAAAGTTTTTAATAAACAAGAGAAATTAAAATATCTAAATGAGCTTGATATAAACCTTAATCTATTAAAAGTTCATATTAGATTGTCCTATAAGTATAAATACATTTCTCTGCAGAACTATCAAACCTGGTGTACTATTATAACAAATATATGCAATATGTTGGGAGCGTGGATTTCATCATGCCTAAAAAAATAAAAAATTGTTTTTATAAGAATTTAACATTTGATAAGCTTCTTAAGGCACATCAGAGAGCAAGAAAACATAAATCATATAAACATTCAGTAATAAAATTTGAATTAAACTTGGAAAATAATATTGTAAATTTGCTAAACAACATAAGAAATTGGAATTATCACATAGGAGAATATTATAATTTTGTAATTTATGAGCCTAAAGAGAGATTAATAAAAGCGCTTCCCTATATTGATAGAATTGTTCACCAATGGTATATAGAAGAATTTATAAAACCATATATTATTCCAAGATTTATAAGCACATCTTTTGCATGCCTTTCTGATAAAGGTACTCATAAGGCAGTTAAATGCGTGCAAAAGCAGATGCGAGAATTCCAGAAAAATAACGAGAACTTTTGGATTCTAAAATGTGATATTCGTAAATTTTTTTATAGCATTGACCCTTATATTTTATTTGATATTATGAAGAAATATATTGCTGACAAAGCTTTATTAAAATTTACATGGCTTATAATTTTTGACGGTAGACCACCCGGTGATAATGTTGGAATTCCAATTGGCAATTATACCAGTCAATTTTTTGCTAATATTTATATGAATGAACTTGATCAATTTGTAAAAAGAGAACTAAAAATACAGTACTATGTGCGCTATATGGATGATTTTATTTTACTTCTTCCTACAAAAAAAGATTGCATTAATATTAAGAAAATTATAGAAGAATTTATAGAATCTAAACTGCATCTTTCATTAAATAATAAATCTAAATATTATCCTTGTAAAATGGGAGTAAACTTCTGTGGCTATAGAATTTTTCCCACACACATTTTGTTACGCAATTCTAGTAAGAAAAAAATAAAGAAAAATGTAAAGAAATGGAATAATTTGTATGCTAATCAAATTCTTGATGTTAACAAGGCACTGCAAAGCTTGAATTCTTGGTTAGGCCATTCTTCTCATTGTAATTCATACAAACTTCAAAATAAAATTTTAGATAATTGCAATTTTCTTTTTCGAAATAATTACTGCTTGAAAGTTGAAGAAGAATTAATTAACTTGATAGAACAAGACAATCGACAGAGCAAATAATTGCCCTGCCGATATTTATTATTCCTATTATTTAACTTTCTTATTTTCGTATTTTTGGATTTTCGCCATTTTACTACTAAAACAAAAATACTATTCATGTGTTTATGATATAGAATCAAGCCTATACCACGGGAATTAAACTTCTTTGATACAAATCCACTCGGCATTATCCTTGAACAATGCCCATCTGGGATAGAAACCTTTATGTTACTTTGTGTATCGAAGTGCTACAGCACAAGCACCGAGCGGAACCCGTTGTTGTTGTTGGCGTTACCGTTTGTAATATTAGAATACAGCACACCTGCATTGCTCCAATTGTTGCAATTGCCTCCACGCATCAAGAAAGGATAGTACGCTACAGTTTAATCCCCAATAAAAATTTTTTCAAAAATTTACACCCAATATTAACAAGCCCCAAATAGGTATAAAAAAGTTTACACACTAGACTTGACAAGCCCCTTGACAAGCCCTAAATTTTGGGTGCTTACGCACTCTTTATTTAGCTTTGCATTTTCCTGCCCGTATTTTATTCATACATAATTTCATATTTGTGCCGATAAAAGGGTTTTAAGATTTAATTCACGAATCAAAGTGCTACAGCACAAGCACCGAGCGGAACCCGTAGCTGTTGCTGGCGTAACCGTTTGCAACAGTAGAATACAGCACACCTGCACTGCTCCAACCGCCGCAACGGCCTCCACGCAACAAGAAAGGACAGTACGCGTGTCCGATAAGCACATAATCGTTATCCCATGTTGTGGCATAGCCTCCATCTGTAATTCCCGGTCTTGCTGCTGCATTATTTGGGTCTTTAAAGTAACTCCAGCTTGTCTCTTGTTCTGTTTCACTATATTTTGTATAATATGGAGCATAGAATGAAAATTCTGTTGCTACCTCGTTTACTCCTATTCCTTTATGTTTTGCCATATTATCAAAATTTGCTTTTGTTAATCTTAGTCTTGCTATTTGATATTTTAAATCTATTTTATTGTCCCATAATTCTGATTGTCTTAAATATGTTTTTGTTCCATTATCGTCTATTTCTATTGCTGCTGTTTTAGCAGCCTTTTTCTCTTCTTCACTTACATCATATTTATCCCATAATGCTGCATATTCTGGTTTTAACTCATTTGTGGTTCTATCAAAATATTGACTCGCATATCCACTTAAATTTGTATTTGAATTGTCTAAGTATGCTGCTACTCTTTCCCAAGCTCCTCCATTCATATCATATATTCCTGTTATGTTTCTTGTTGTACTTGCTAAAATTCCATTACCTGTGCTATATCCATGTTTTTCTTTTGTGTATTCTTCATTTACTACTTTTCCGTCTGCTATTCCATACCAATCTGTTCTTCCATCAGCAAGTGGTCCTGCTCCAGTGTGCATATTGTACCAATATTTTCCACTTACTAGGCTTCCTGCCGCATTTATTTGTGGTACACTTCCATAACCACTATAGCATAAGTATGCTACTGCTCCCCATTCACTATTTTTTATTAAATGACTACTTACTTTTTCTATTCCATATT
>CAKOXG010000026.1 GCA_934130025.1 uncultured Clostridia bacterium | reverse complement strand
GAGCCTTTCCTTCACCACCACCATGAGGGTGATCTACTGGGTTCATTGCAGATCCTCTAACTTCTGGACGTTTGCCAAGATGTCTTGTTTTTCCAGCTTTTCCTAATTTAATATTCTCATATTCTGCATTTCCTACAGTTCCTATTGTAGCTCTACAGTTAAGCATTATTAATCTCATTTCTCCAGAAGGCAATCTTAAATTTGCATATTTGCCTTCTTTAGCCATAAGCTGAGCCTCTTGTCCAGCAGCTCTAACTAATTTTGCACCTTGACCAGGGTTTAATTCTATGTTATGAACCATAGTACCAACTGGTATATTTGCAAGTTTTGTGCAGTTTCCTGGCTTTATATCAACATTTTCTCCAGAAACTACTTTGTCTCCATCTTTTAATCCTACTGGAGCTAATATATAAGCTTTAGTTCCATCTTCGTATTGGATTAATGCAATATTTGCACTTCTATTTGGATCGTATTCGATTCCTATTACAGTAGCTTCCATATCTTCTTTTTGACGTTTGAAGTCTATAATTCTATATTTTTGTCTGTTTCCTCCACCTTGGTGACGAACTGTGATTCTACCATAACTATTTCTTCCTGCTTTTTCCTTCTTTACTGCTAATAAAGATTTTTCAGGAGTCTTTTTTGTTATTTCAGCAAAATCAGAAACTGTCATATTTCTTAGTGATGGAGTTACTGGTCTAAATTTTTTTGTTGCCATTTTAATCTCCTTCTCAAATTCATGAAAAACTTCGTCCTACTTCGTCAAGTTTCACTTTAAAAATGCTCAATGTACCAGCGTACACCTCCGTTTTTTCGTTTACTTTCCTCGTATTACTCGTTTTTGCTGAATTTTCTACTTTACATTTATTCATATATTTGCGTGTTCTTTCTTTCCTGCCCCGCATAAGCAGATATTTTTTATTATCCGAGTTATCTCTCGTTAATTTATTTTAGCTAACTATATAATAAATTTAGATTAGTATATTGCGAGGCAAACGAATTAAAAATTTTGAAATTGTACTTTGTGTACATTGAAAAATTTTTAATGACGTTTAACGAAGCAAGATGCTGATATAAATTTATTAAGCACCCATAAACTCATCAATAGAAGTCTTATACTTAGTAGCTATCTTTGTCTCTTTTCCACCTTTTGCAAGATATGTTTTGTCTGATGGATTTGTATCTATTGTAACAATAGCTTTTTTCCAGTCAGATGTTTTTCCAACATTTCTTCCAACTCTTTTTTCTTTTCCTTTTACTATTATAGTATTTACTTTTAATACCTTAACACCAAAAATTTTTTCTACTGCATTTGCAATATCAACTTTTGTAGCCTTTTTATTTACTTTAAAGGTGTATTTTCCTTCTTGAATTCCATCATTACTTGCTTCAGTAATAATTGGCTTAATTATAATGTCCTCTGGTTTCATTATGCGTACACCTCCTCTAATTTCTTAACAGTGTCCTCTGTAACAACTAATTTGTTGTATTTTAATAAATCATAAACATTTATTGTTTCAACTAATGTTGTTTTAACACCTTTAATGTTTCTAGCAGACTTTTGAACTTTTTCATTCTTTTCTGGAAGCATTACTAATGCTTTTCCTTCAACTTTTAAATTTGAAAGAGCCTTTACCATTTCTTTTGTTTTTATTTCTTTCAATGGTAAGCTATCTACTACTACTAGTTCATTTTCTAAAACTTTTGAACTTAATACTGATTTTACAGCTAATTGTCTTTCTTTCTTATTTACAGTGTATTTGTAAGAACGTGGTTTTGGTCCTAAAGCTATACCACCTTTAATCCATTGTGGAGCTCTAATACTTCCTTGTCTTGCTCTACCTGTTCCTTTTTGTCTCCATGGTTTTCTTCCACCACCAGAAACTTCTGATCTTGTTTTTGTATTTTGTGTACCTTGTCTTTGATTTGCTAGAAAGTTAACTAACACACTGTGTACAACAGCTTCGTTTGGTTCAATACCAAATACAGCTTCATTTAGTTCTAATTCCTTAACTTTCTTTCCATTTATATCATATACGTCTATCTTAGGCATTTTTTATTCCTCCTTCCTTATGCTTTTATACTTTGCTTAATTTTTAGTATTGTTCCTTTAGCTCCTGGAACGCTACCTTTTACTAATATTACATTTTTATCTAAATCAACTGCAACAACCTCAAGGTTTTGTATTGTAACAGTAATTCTTCCTGTATGTCCTGGAAGATTCTTTCCTTTAAATACTCTACCTGGTGTAGATGTAGATCCCATAGATCCTGGTCTTCTGTGGTACATAGAACCATGTCCCATAGGGCCTCTTGATTGATGATGTCTTCTAATAACACCTTGGAATCCTTTTCCTTTTGAAGTTCCTTGAATATCAACCTTGTCTCCTTTTGCGAAAACATCAGCTTTTAATTCATCTCCAACCTTAACATCTTCAACAGAATCCATTCTAAATTCTCTTAAATGTTTTTTTAATGCTAATTTTGACTTTGTAAAATGTCCTTTTTCAGGATTATTTAATTTGCTTTCTTTAGCATCTCCAAATCCTAATTGAACAGCATTGTATCCATCTGTTTCAGTAGATTTAACTTGTGCTACGACGCATGGTCCAGCCTCTAGTACTGTTACTGGTATTACTTTGCCAGTTTCGTCGAAAATTTGTGTCATTCCGACTTTTCTTCCTATAATTGCTTTTTTCATTATTTATTTTCCTCCTAACTATTGGCTAATGAAATTCACTAGCATGGTTTTTGTCAGATTTTTTAGGTTTCTAACTTTTTGCCTTGTTTTAATCTTTAATTATTTTATTTCGATATTTACACCAGCTGGTAGTTCTATTTTTGTTAAACTTTCAACTGTTTTTTGTGTAGGATAAAGAATATCAATAACTCTCTTGTGTGTTCTCATTTCAAATTGTTCTCTTGAATCTTTGTGTTTGTGTGGAGAACGTAATATTGTTACGATTTCCTTTTCTGTTGGTAATGGAATAGGTCCTGAAACTTTTGCTCCTGTTTTTTTAGCAGTATCTACTATTTTTACAGCAGACTGTTCTAAAAGTTGTGGATCATAAGCTTTTAATCTTATTCTAATTTTACCATTTGCTACTTGTGTAGTTTGCTTGTTTGCCATGTAATTTTCCCTCCTTAAAATATTTTTTGGTCGGAAGGTATAAACGCATCCTGGTGTTTTATGTATTACCAATATAAAAGCCCAAGTTTTTGCATGAATATCTTGGGATAAGTGCTTGCTATTTATAAACCTTACCGCCTGGTCTAAGCCACGACATGCTCCATGAAAGTTCCCTCCAATCCCTGGTTTTTGGTGATTGTAGCCACATTTCACTTCAACGCTATCTTACATGCTTAACTAGTATATAACATTTTGGGCTAAAAGTCAATTGATTTTTCGTAAATTCGTTGAAATTACATCGAAATTTCTATATCTGAATGTTCTCCACATACTAAATCAGGATAAATTTTTCTCAAAGTTTCTTCTGCACTAAGCATTCTTATTTTATTTCCTCTTATTTCATAATATGTAGGCAAATTTCTATACACTTCAAACGGATTTTGTTTATATACTGTTTGAATTTTTTTTAAATCTTTATGTTTATACTTAGAATATGATATTTCTCCTGTTTCGCACATATTTTCAAGTTCATTATTCCAAAATTGTATTTCAATAATTGGCATACCTTCAATGTTTAATTTATGTGTATCAGCATAATGTTCATTCATTCTTATCATCTGGTGTACAGCATTATATTTTGTATCGCTCTTTTTTCCATGATCTTTTGTTTTTTCTACAATAAATATTTTATCTAATTGTTGTTGTATTTTTTCCAAATCCTTATCATTTTTTGCAATAATTCTTATTCCAAAGCAATCATCTATAGCCTTTTTGTGATAATTCTCGTATGCAGATTTAAAGCTTTTTAGCCTTCCCCACACTTCTACCTCATTTTCAAGTAGGCCCGCTTTTCCCATCTCTTGAATTGTATATCCAATCATTTTCGCCATAAGTTCAAACCCTGATTTCTTCTGCGCTATCTTTTGCTCATATCCCCTTCTTAACGCATTAAGTTCTTGCAATATACTCCCTCTTTTCTTTGTTAATGTCTTATTATTTTATCATACATTAGCAATTTATTCAAGAAAAACAACATTACAAAAAATGACAAAAAAATACACAGATGTAACCATCTATGTATCTATATGAATTCATATTATATATTAATTCAAATTATTTGTTATTAACTAAGTCTTTAAGAGCTTTTCCAGCTTTGAATACTGGAGCTTTTGATGCAGGTATTTTGATTTCTTCCTTAGTTTGTGGATTTCTTCCTTTTCTAGCTGCTCTTTTTCTAACTTCGAAAGAACCGAAACCAACTAGTTGAACTTTATCTCCCTTTACTAAAGATTCTGTTACAACATCAACAAATGCATTTAATGTTGCTTCTGCGTCTTTTTTTGTGCTTCCTGTTTTAGCAGCTATTTCTGCGATTAAATCAGATTTGTTCATTAAAAATTACCTCCTATAAGATTGTATATGTAGACTTAAATGCATCTACTATTATCATTATTCGCCAAGTTTTGGCAAAATCCTTCTTTTTTTTACTGTTTTTTGTTGAAATTCTAAGGATTCACGTTTTTTAGTTAATTTTTTTCAATTTATATAAAAAATTTAAAATCTTTCCTCCAAATGGCAGCATATATATTTCTTCCTTGTCAAATATTTTTAATACGATTATACATAGAATATATACGATAATTGCAACTTGAAGTGCTATTATTATTGCTATATTTTGAGATATTATACATTTTAAGTTATTATATATAATTATTCCTAGCAAAGACATTGCTATGCTGGCTGCTGCCGGCTTTAATACATATTTTGATATTCCAATTCTTATTCCAATATTCTTTTTTAACTCTTTATAGCATATTGTCATCGACACCATGTGGCACACTACGGTTGATACCGCTGCACCGACAATACCTCCAAAAATAAAATTGCTATTTGGTATTCTTATTAAAACCATATTTAATATTACTTTTATCACAGCACCAATTCCTAATGCAATTACAGGAACTTTTAGTTTACCAAGACCTTGTAATGCGCCATTTATAGTTTGTTCTATTGTTATAAAGATGATACCTAAACTACTAATTTTATATACAAATTCTCCACTACTAGCATTAGGGAATAATACTTCTAAGATTGGTTTTGCAAGAGTAAACATTCCTATTGCACATGGCATTCCTATCAATATTGTAACAAGTAAAGAAAACGATATTCTTTTTCGTATGTTATCATAATCTTTTCTTGCTTTAGCAGCCGAAATTGCTGGCACCAATGCTGTAGCAAATGCTATATTAAATGATAACGGAAACATTACTAGTGTATCCACTTTTCCACTTAATATTCCATATTGAATTTTTGCCTGTTCCTCTGACATGAAACTTTTAAGATTTCTAACCACTGTAAAAGAATCTATATTTTTGTTCAATGCTCCCAAAATTGCACTTATTGTAAGAGGCATTGCAATTACTATTATATTTTTTATTATTTCTCTTGTAGTAAGCATTCTTTTTACTGCATTGTTCCTTTTCTTTCGTTTTTTCAATATGTATAACGAAAATAAATATAGAAAACTTATAAAAGTTGCAATCGTGGTTGATAAATTAGCTGCTGCTGCCATATATTTAGTTGTTTGCTTATCACCCATTGCAAAACAAACAAGTTCAACTAAACTTATAGTAAATATTGTTTTAGCAAGCTGCTCTATAGTTTGCGACTTTGCCATAGGTTTCATATTTTCATGTCCATTAAAATAGCCCCTTAAAACAGAAATTAACGAAACAAAAAAAATTGATGGAGCAAGAATTATTAAGCTTATTTCTGCCTCAGGAATCTGAAGCCATTTTTTTGATATATATCCTGCCCCAAAAAACAGAATGCAGGCTCCAAAAAATCCGATTATTGAAAATAGTCCAAAAGCCACATTAAATATTTTATTTGCACTATTACTATCACCAATTGAATTTCTCTCCGAAATCATCTTAGCTACTGCATTTGGAACTCCTATTGATGATAATGTTAAGAGCAGTGCATAAATTTGAAAGCCGCTATTATAAATAGCATTTCCTGTATCACCAAAACCTTTCCTATTTGTTAAGTATAATTTATATATAAGACCAAATATTTTAATTATAACTTGAGAAAACATCAAAGTCATTATCCCCTGCATAAAGCTTTGTTTCTTTTCGTTCTCCATTTTCTCTCATCCCTTCTCAAGGTATCAATATCAATTCTAAACTTTTATACAAAAATTATATTCCATTTATTTTTAAACTATTACAATGAAAAACAAAAGATACTTGCAAATTATATTGCAAGTACCCTAAATTTATTATTAAATTTATTATTCAGCTTGTCCGTCTGCTTCATCTGCAACTGGAGCTGGATCTTCAGCTTTGTCATAAGCTTCTAATACAGCTTTTTCAATCTTATCTCTTGTAGCTTGATTGATTGGATGAGCTATATCATAGAACTTTCCATTTCTTTCTTTTCTTGGCATAGACATTACTAATCCGTCTTTTCCCTCACGAACTCTTACTTCATGAACAACAAATTCATTGTCAAAAGTTATTTGTGCAATAGCTTTTGTTTTTCCCTCTGGATTTAATTTTCTAATACGTACTTCTGTTACTTCCATTTGAGCACCGCCTTCCAATGTTTTATTATTTTGTACAATTATTATTCTATGTACATTTATATTATTCTCCATTAAAAACCATTTTCCTTCTAAAATTTTATAATTTTTATAATTTTTTTGTTTTTCACATTTTCCATTCATTTTCATATTATTTAACAAAACTTGATTTTAATATTGAAAAACTTTAAGTTTGAGTATATAATATATCAAGCAAATTAGAAAAAGGAGTGCAGTTATTTTGATTAATTTAGAAGAATTAAAACAATATAAAAGAATACACATGCTAGGTATTGGCGGTACAAGTATGAGCGGAATTGCCGAAATACTAAAGCAATGGGGATTTTACGTTACTGGTTCAGATGCAAATGATTCTGAGCTTTTAGAAAAATTAAAAAGCAATAACATTCCTGTTACAATTGGTCATGATTTAGACTCTCTAAGAAAAGCTGACCTTGTTGTTTACAGTGCAGCAATTTCTCCTAATGATCCAGAAATGTTAGAAGCACAAAGATTAGGAATAGAATTAATGGAAAGATCTACATTCTTAGGCCTAATAACAAAGGCATACAAAAATACTATATCAATTTCAGGTACTCACGGAAAAACCACAACAACATCAATGCTTTCTGTTTGCTTTTTAGAGGCTCATAAGGACCCAACAATTCAAGTTGGTGCAATTTTAAAGCAATTACAAGGAAACAATAGAGTAGGAAATAGTGATTACTTTATTTTAGAGTCATGTGAATATGTAGAAAGCTTTCTAAAATTCCACCCAAAAACTGAAATTATCCTTAATATAGATAATGATCACCTTGATTACTTTAAAGACTTGGAGCACATAAAAAGTGCTTTCGTTAAGTTTGTAAAGCTATTGCCTAATGATGGATTATTAGTTTTGAATGCTGATGATAAAAATTCTGTTGATTTATACAAATATACAAATGCGAAGGTTGTAACATATGGAATTGAAAATGAAAAATCTAATTTTATAGCAAGAAATATTACTTTTGACAACAATGGTTTTCCTCTTTTCGACGTATATAGAAATAATACTTTTTACAAAAGCATTAAACTATCAGTTCCAGGAATGCACAATGTTTACAATGCTCTTGCATGTATTGCAACATGTTATGAATATGGAATAGATAAAGAAATTATAAAAACTGGATTGTTAAAATACACTGGTGCACATAGAAGGTTTGAATTAGTTGGCTCATCTAATGGAGCTTATATTTATGATGATTATGGTCATCATCCAACTGAAATAAAAGCAGTTTATAATGCAATGAAAAAGAAAAAATATAATAGATCTTGGGTTATATTTCAGCCACATACATATAGCAGGACAAAAAACTTACTTAATGATTTTGCTCAGAGTTTGGCTGGTTTTGATAATATTATAATAACTGATATTTATGCTGCTCGTGAAGCAAACACAGTTGGAGTTTCTCCTAATGATTTAGTTAAACAAATAAACTTGAATAGAGTTGGAAAGCCTGCACTTTATATGTCTGATTTTGATGAAATAGCAAAATATATTAGAGACAGAGTTATGCCAAATGATATTGTCTTAACAGTTGGAGCAGGAACAGTTACTACTATAGGGCCTAAAATAATTGGTGAAAAAAAATAAATTAAAAGCTGAATTATTCTAAAATAGTTCAGCTTTTCTCTTAGTATAATTTTATAATTGCATGAAGAGTTTTATCATCTTCAGATTTTATTGTTACTATATTTTCATTTTCATTTTGAGTATAATAACAAATAATATTATCATCTAATTTTATTTGTCTTTTATACATTATTTCAACATTATTAAACTTATTTGTATTATATACATTTTCTGGCAAAGCCTCATATGCAAAATCAAGATAGTACAAGTTATGAACATGCTTATTTATATCAATATCTCTTCTCATAACTTTATAATTTATAAAACTTTTCTTTTCCATTGGTTCTTTAATTTTAAAGTCAAAGCCTTGTTCAAATATTTTGTTTTTTTCACATTCATATGGCCTTGTAATTTCGGGTGTTAATTCAACAAGCTTGCTCGTTCTAATATCAATCATGGTCCACTTGCTAGTTGCTTTTATAACTAGATTTTCTTTCTCATCAAACACTTCAAAATCCCTATATGTAACTGCTCTATTAAAGTCTCTTCCCCATGTTTTAACAATTAATTTTTCATTATATATTGGTCTTGAAATAATTTGAACTTTCCATCCTAATAATATCCAATTTTTATTCGTTCTTTCAATGCTATTTAACCCCCAACCAACAGATTCTGAGTGCATCCCAGCCACATTTTCCAATATTCTAAGTATTGCCTTATTAGTTATTTCATTAGAGTGTCCCACATCAGAGAGTCCTACTCTATATTCATTCTCAAAAATTGCCATTAAAAATCCCTCCATTAATATCTAAAAATCTGGAACATATTCTTCCTCATGTTCTCCAAGTTCTTGAATAAATCCATTCTTAAATTCTAACAAATATAAATAATTTTCTATTTCTTGATATTCTTTTTTGTTCAATTTTCTGTATATATATTTATCCTCTTTTGCTTTATAAGTTGGGAAATATTGTGCCATTACACTTACATATGCAGTATCATCTACATTAGATTTAAGCCACTTAAGTATATGCTTTGAATTTTGAATATGGTTTGGTAATACCAAATGCCTTACTATTACACCTTTTTGTATTATTCCATTTTCATCCAAAACAACACTCCCCACTTGTTTTATCATTTCCATTATCGCTTTAGTAGCAATTTCAAAATATTGTGGTGCTTTAGAATACTTCTCTGCTATTTCGTTCGAATAGTACTTTAAATCTGGTAAATAAACATCAATATATCCTTTTAAATCTCTTAATGTAGTTAAGCTTTCATATCCATTGGTATTATATATTATTGGTAAATTAAGTCCTTTGTTTCTTGCAATTTTAATTGCTTCTATTATTTGGTACGCATATGTTGTTGGTGTTACAAGATTAATATTATTTGCTCCTTTATTCTGAAGCTCTATGAATATATTTGCTAATTCTTCAATAGAAATCTCATATCCCTTTCTTTCTTGGCTTATCTTATAATTTTGGCAAAATATACACCTAAAGTTACAGTTTGAAAAAAATACCGTTCCAGAACCATCTTTCCCGCTTATACAAGGTTCTTCAAAATAATGAAGTTGATATTTATCAATTCTTATTTTATCATTGCATCCACATCTTCCTATTTCTCCATTTAGCCTATTTACTTTACATCTAAATGGACATATTTCGCATTTTATTAGTTGTTCAATCATAGTTCATCTCCTATTTTAATACATTAATAATATACCACAAAATCTCATATTTTCAAGTGTTATACAAAGCACTTTTCGTTTTTATTTGACAAATAATTTTGCACAGTGTAAAATATATTTATATAAAATTTAAAGGAGCAACTTAAAATGTTTGGAAAAAGAAGTGATGGTAGGAAACTAAAAAATATTCCTACATTTTTTAGGGTCATCCCAAGTATAATGTTAGATAGAGCAGATTCGCAGGTATATTTTAAGCAAGATATTATACTTAGAGATATTGATTCATACATAGATAGAAAAGCTGCTGAAGGTATAAAATTTTCATATATGAATATAATTTACGCAGCTATAGTTAGAATTATAGCCGAAAGGCCTTACCTAAATCGATTTGCCATGAATGGCAGTTTATATGCTAGAAATAAAATCTGGGTTTCTCTTGTAATAAAAAAGAATTTTTCAGATGAAGGTACAGAAACCTCAATAAAACTACCATTTGATGGTACCGAAAATATATTTGAAATAAAGGAAAAGTTAGATGCTGCAATAGAAAAGAATAAGGATAATGCCACATCAAATAATACAGATAATCTTGCTGGAACATTAAGCATTGTTCCTAATGGACTAATAAGAAGAGTAGTAAAATTTCTTATGTTCTTAGATCGACACAACATTATGCCAAAATCAGTAATTGCAGCTAGCCCTTTCCATACCAGTGTGTTCTTGACAAATGTTGGTTCTCTTGGAATTGATAGTATATACCACCATTTATATAATTTTGGTACTACCAGTATGTTTTTTGCTATGGGTAAAAAAAAGAAAAGCTATGTTTATGAAGATGATGAAATTCATGAAGAAAAATGTATTACAATCGCATTTGTCGGTGACGAAAGAATATGTGATGGATATTACTATGCTTCTTCATTTAAGCAATTATCTAAATATTTAAAAAAGCCAGAATTACTTGAAAAACCTGGAGAAGTTAAGCAAGATATTTTATAAAATATATAAAAATGAGATTTAGGTTTATCCACAAATCTCATTTTTAATTCTTATATATTTTATTCCACCATATGTATTCCCTTTGCAACTAAATCAATTTTTATAACATTCATTGCAGTTTGTTTTTCTATTTCTTTTTTTAGTTTAGCTTTAAATTTTTTTAATACTTCTATAATATTATTTCCATAATTTAATGTTATTTCCATATATATCGAAATTCCATCTCCATAGTTTTCAACTCGTGTTCTATTTACCTCATATATCTCAGGCATTTTTTTGGCCATCCTCTCAGCTATTTGCCTGAAAACACTATCTGAAATTGTAAAATTTCCCATATAACTAAATGTTGGCCTAATAATTGATTTTTCAGATAAATATGGATTTTCTCCTTTACCCTTTGACCTAAATATTTGCAGTGGATCTAATATATAGCCTGAAAAGTCTTTTTTTATTTCGAAGGTTGGAACTGGAATTACATGTTTTCCCTGAGTAACACGGATATTTCTTGCTTTTTCCATTTCTTCTTCTGTTGCAACCTCATTTATATAAATTGTTTTGGTAAGTTCCGGTAAATTTAAACTTTCCCTTATTTTCGCTATCATTTTATCAGAGGTTCCTAATATTAGTAGACTGTCTGGTTTATATTTCTTCAGAGCTTTTCTCATTTCAGATTGCTCTTTTTCCTCAATGAAAAGTGCATGTTTTACTGTTTCAATTTTTGTTGGAGCCTTTTTAGCTGAAGTTCCCGCAAGTACTTCATTCTCATTTATCAATAATCCGTCGTCAATTATATAATGAATATCATTTGCACTTGCAACCATTTGCGCTCTATAGCTCTTTCCTGTTCCAGATGGGCCAACAAAAGCATATACTTTCATTTTTGATTTTTCCACTTTTTATTACTCTCCTTCTTTTTCAGCCTATTTATAATAAATTTCATTTTTGATATACATTGTATATTATTAATAATCTTTTACATAGCTTTTTACAAATTCCATCTATACTTTTTATAGTTTTCCATTTATAATTTCTATATTTCTGTTTAATTTTTTTCGATTAATTCAAATGTATATCTATAATCCTTATATTTATCTATAAATTGTTTTTCATCAATTTTATTTACCGAATAATTTTCAGCTATCTCGTCATAAAGGCTATGTGTATTCTCGTTTTCAACAATCCAAACTCTTCCTGTATAATTATCTAAAATTTTTGATAAATCTTCTTCAATTATCATATAAGGTGCAAACGCTTTGTAGGCATCATGCACTCCCCAATGCTCTTTATTATAGAAATAAGAAACATTATCATGATTGTGAGAAACTTCCGTTGTTATTACTGCACCATTTATCGCACCAGAGTATAAAATTATATCTCCATCCTGAATATTATCATTCAAATATGTAATAAAATCTCTGTTATTTACATCATAATTTTCCCTTATAGTTTTGTAATTACTTATCGCAGATAGAGTTAATATTATTAAACATATTGAAGTAATTCGGATTTTGTTTGTATCCTTTGCCATAAAGTATGCAATAGAAAACATAAATACTCCATTCAAAATTAACATATATCTACTTAATAAAATTACACTGTGAAGCACTGCACAAATCACAAGTACTAATAGAATTATTCCAATATAAATGATAAATCCCCATGTTCCAGGTTTTCTCTCTTCTTTTGGTGTACTTGCTACCATATATATTAAATAAGCATAAAAGGCTGTTGAAAGTATTATTGGTTGAAATGCAAGGTTTCCTCTGTATTGAACAGTTAGTATTTCATATATCGAGCCTGGGAAAGTTAGTGTTATCCAGAATCCTGTTCCTTTTAAGTGACTTGCAAATACTATCAGCCATGGCAAATAGGCAATAACTTGTAAAACAGCTGTTACAGTAAATTTTATTAAATCTTGTTTTCTTTCTTTTCTGTTTTTGATTAAATATATAAACAAAGCTAGGTTTATAACTCCAGCCAATAGCACACCATAATAATGCGTATATGCAAGAGCTAAACTACTTAGTCCAAAGAATAAAAATGTTAATTTATGAATATCTTTTTTGTAAATTCTATAGCCATATATACACATAATTGTTCCAAGAAGCATTCCTAAAGAATACATTCTAATTTCTCCTGCATATTGAGCAGCTACTGGTAACACTAATATTAAAAATGAAAACCAGAATCCTGTTTTTTCTCCAAAATCTTTACGAATATGTGTATATCCAAGTATTGCAGTTAGTGCAATTGTAATCATAGAGAATAACCTATAAATTATTATATTCTCCCCAAAAATTAAATTAAGAATATGTAAACAAAAATAATAAAAAGGTGGATGAACATCGTAACTCGTTATATTCCATATTTTAGAAAATGAATGTCTAACTATTCCTATTGTATAACTTTCATCAAACCACATATTTGTGTGGAATATTGATAAACTTATAAATATTATTCCAAGTATAATTACTGCTATATGTATAAATTTGGGTTTTAAAATTTTTTTAAGTTTTTCTTCCATTTTTCATCCTTCCTGTTTGTAGACAGTCTTTTTCATTTTTCCATCCACAAATTTCATAAAATTAATTGGCATATTTGCTTCATTAAATGTATAATAAACATAGAAAGTAAGCAATTACAGAAATGTAGTTGCCAAATAATATATTTGAACAAACTGCACACTGCTCTGTAATCAATTTTTTAAGCAATGTGCAGTTTTTATTTATTTGCTTTTTTTATTCATTTAAGCTACATCTTTTATTTTTATATCTCTTACATGGTCTATCTTTTCCCAATTTGTATCACGTATAAATAAACATTTGAAGTTTATAAGTAACCATGAGCCCAAAAATAGTGGATATAAAGCAAGCCCCTTTATCATTGGTCTTATTGGCTTCTTATCTATTATCATTATTACAACACCAACAAATATTGGTAACAAGAAAGTTGGAAGTATATATCTTAAGCAGTTTATGAATAGGTCTCCAACATTCATTCCTCCCCAAATATACATTATAAAGTTTATAATTACAAGGATTATTGTCATTATAAACATTGGTATGCTTCCAAGCATATATAATAAACCATCAAAGTTCATCAATGTTTTATTCTTAACTACTGCTCCTGCAAGTGGTTTTGTATATTCTTGTAAACATTGAATATGTCCTATTGTCCATCTAGATCTTTGTGACCAAGATTGTTTAAATCCTACTGGCTGTTCATCATACACTATTGCATCTGTTGCCCATCCAACTCTTTTTCCCTGTATTATACGTTTCAAAGAAAATTCTATATCCTCTGTTAATGTATTTGTATTCCAACCTGTTGGTTTTATTATATCGAATTTAACCATAAATCCAGTTCCATTTAAAAGAGCTGATAATCCCAAATTATATCTAGCTAAATGATAGAATCTGTGCATTGTCCAATAGAATATTGCATATCCTGCTGAAATCCAGCTATCAGTTGGATTTTTTATATCTCTATACCCTTGAACCACTTCTTCACCTTGGCACAATTTTTTATTCATTGCTTTAAAGAAATTTTTATCAACAATATTATCTGCATCAAAAACGCAAAATGCGTCATAATCAGCATTTTCTTCTATTTTTTGTTTTAAAAACCATTGCAAAGCTGCACCCTTTGTTTTCTTTTCTGGGTCATCTTCGTATCTTTCAAGCACAGTAGCTCCAGCTTTTCTTGCAATTTTAACCGTATTATCTGTACAATTATCTGCAATAACATAAATATCAATTAAATCCTGTGGATAATCTTGATTTTTCAAGCTCTCTATTAAGTTGCCTATTACATGTTCCTCATTATGAGCAGGCAATATAGCCATAAACTTATGGTCTCTATCATCAATCAATGGTTTATCTTTAAGTTTTACAAGTGAACAAAAACTTACAATTAATTGATATAACCAATATGCTGTTAATACCCATACCATTGCTTGTTGTATTATATATAAATACTTCATTTTACCAATCCTTCATTTCAGATATTAGGGAATTTTCATTCCCCACATCTATATTATACTACTTATTCATATATTTGCAACTATTGACTTATTTCTATCACAATCCACAACAATTTGTGATATTTTGATATATTGTGTTTTTTTAATAATATTTTTCATATTTAATTTTTGTTGTGAATTGTAACAATTGTTGCTTTTGATTATTCTTCTACATGTTCTTGTTTGTTTTCTTTATTTTCTTCTAGGTCTTTCATTGTTAAGTTAATTCTGTCTTGATTGTCTATTTCATAAACTTTAACTTTTATTTCATCGCCTACTGCTAAAACATCTTCAACTTTTTCTACTCTTTTATTTGATATTTTAGAAATATGAAGTAATCCTTCTCTTCCTCCACCAATATCTACAAAAGCTCCAAAAGGCATTATTCTAGTAACTTTACCGTCATAAATTTTTCCAACTTCGATGTCTTTTGCAATATCTTCAATCATTTTCAAAGCTTTCTTGCCATTTTCTGCATCATCTGTATAAATGCAAACTCTTCCGTCTTCTTCAATGTCAATTTTAACGCCTGTTGCATCTATAATTTTGTTTATCATTTTTCCACCAGGTCCGATTACGTCTTTTATTTTGTCTACATTTATTGTTGTTGTAATTATTCTTGGTGCATATTTAGATAATTCTGCTCTTGGCTCTGCTATTTGTGGTTTCATTATTTCGTCTAATATATAATCACGTGCAACTTTTGTTCTTTCAAAAGCCTCTTTGATTATATCATATGTTAGTCCATCGTTTTTAATGTCAACTTGGATAGCTGTTATACCATCTTTTGTTCCAC
>CAKOXG010000025.1 GCA_934130025.1 uncultured Clostridia bacterium | reverse complement strand
ATACTGAAATACCAACAAAAACTCTAATTTTCACAAAACCACAAAAACCGGTCAAACCTCGCTCATAACCCGAAGGCCATAAGTTCAAGTTTATCCCCTCAACCAAATTTAGGGATTTTACTAGAAATAGTAAAATTTTTTTTGCTATAAAGAGGCTTACATAAAAGATTAAAATTTTACTAAAAGAATTCCTTAGGGAAACAATAGATTTAGAAGTTTTTATCAATGGAGCCTAAAAGTAAAAAGGTAAACATAATTGAAGAAATAAAGCTGAAAAGGCTTGGAAAATAGCCAGTTTGAAAAAATACAAAAAATATCCAATATATAATAGAAATATAAAAAATTAAAAAATAAAATAAAATTGTAACAAAAATTTAATAAAAGCCGAAAAAAAACTTTCCGCAAGCATGTACAGAATATGGAAAAAACAAGTTGAAAAACCATTGAAAAATAAGCTGTTTTGGTGTATAATAAATCATAGACAAAAATTAAAACATAAAAAGCAAAATAAGGAGGAGCGATTTTATGAAGCAAAGATTAGTAAAGATTATTTCAGCAATGCTTGTAATAGCAATTTTGTATGCAAATTCAGCTGCGGTAATTAGCTATGCAGCAGAAAATTTACTAAGTGACAAAGAATTAGAAAATCAGAAAACGCAAACAAACAATGTAAATGTAGAGTTTGATGTTTATTACGATGGAGGAAAACATAAGGCATATGCAGATGTAAATTCAACAGATACAAAATTAAATTTAGCTGTAAAGGTAAAAGAAGCTGGATATTTGAAAGATATTTCAGTTAATTTTATTGAGCCAAATTTTGGTATAGTTGATGATGGTACAGATGCAGAGAGAGTGCAAAAATTTGATAGTGAAAATAAAGCAATTTTATTAAATCAAATTGAGGCCGGAGAGAATGTAACAAAATCATTTAATGTCATAGCAGATAAATCTGATATAGTTTCTGAAAATGCAATGTCAAAAGATAATGCAGTGGAATTAAAAGCAAAATACATAAATAAAGATGGTAAAGAAATAGCTATAAACAAAACAATAATTATAAATACAAGTTGGACATGCCAGGATGCTAAAACAAAATTAAGTTATGAAATTACAAAATATATTCCTTATTCGGCAGGAACAACAAACAAGATAATAACACAAGCAAAAATAACATCAGGAATACAAGATAGTGTATTGCCAATAAAAGAAACAAGTATAGAAATAATAGCTCCTAAAATAAATAATGAAAATCCTGAAAGTGTAACAGTTGTTGCAAACTCAACTGCTGCTACAAATGGAGAAGAAAAGGCAGAGAGCTTTACACAAAATAATTATGTGTATGACAAGGATAGTGGAAAAATAGTTATAAATGTAAAGAACGAAGCAAAAAATGGAAATATATCTTGGAAGAAAAACGCATTAGATGAATTTATAATAACATATGTATATTCAGAAAGTGCTTATAATTCTACAAAAGATCAGGTGACAAGAATAAGCTATGAAGCAAATTCTAAAATAGCATTGTACAATTGTGGAAATGGGGTAACAAGTGCAACAGCAAAAGTAAATGGATATGAAGACCAGTTAGAAAAAGTAGGGGAGCTAGTTGATTTTAATGTAGCTGCAACTGAAAAGATAAATAAAGGTTATATGTATACAAATAAAATTGCTAGTGATGCCAATAAAAAAGAAACTAATTATACAGAAACATACACAGCAAGCATAGCTTTTGCAGATGTTATAGACAACATAGAAATTTTACAAAAGACTAATAAATTTGTTCAAGAAGACAAAAATGAAAAAGATGTGGAAAGTATTGATAAAATGCTTACAATATCTAAAGTAGAATTTGATAATATATTAGGCGAAAATGGTCAAATTACAATATCAAATTCAAATGGAGAAAAATTACAAACAATAGATAAAAATACTAATACAACAGGAGAAAATATAGAAGTAGATTTAACTAATTATAATGTAGGAAATATTATAATTACAACATCAAAGCCACAAAAGAATGGAAATATATCATTTGAAATTACAAGAGCAATTAATAGTAATATGCAATATAGTCAATCACAAATTGAAAAGTTTGAAAAAATAAATACTCAAGTTATAGGAATTGCAAAAAATGGTGAAAATGAAATAGTAAAGCAAGAAAAAGAAGTAACTACAGCATTGGAAGAACCAACACATAAAGCTTTCGTAACAACCAATACAGATACATTATCTACAATAGTAGAAAATAAAGATGTTAAGTTTACAGTTACTTTAGAAAATGACAGTGTTGATGACAAATTATATACAAACCCTAAAATAACATTGAAGTTACCAGTAGGTATAACAAAAATAGATGGAAGTGCCCAAGTAACGTTGGATGAAGAATTAAATATAGCAGATACAAGGTTTGTAGATAATAATGATGGAACAAAAGATATAGAAATACAATTAAATGGTAAACAAACAAAATATAACAATGCTGCTGCTAAAGGTGCAACAATTGTTATAAAAACAAATATCACATTAAACAACTTAACTCCATCAACAAATACACAAATAGGTTTAAAAGTACAAGATGGAGATGGAACTATAGTAGAAAATTCAAAAGAAATTGAATATGTTGCTCCAACAGGAGTTGTAACAACAAATACTGTTTCAGAATATAATGGAGCCTCTCCTGCAGTAATGTCTATAAGTGGAGAACAAAAAGAAGCTTTAATACCAACCTTATCAGGAGCAAAAACTCCAGTATTCACAATGAATGTAATAAATAATTATGATACTGTTTTAAATAATGTGGTAGTATTAGGAAGAACACCATATGCTGGAAACAAAGACATAGCAACAAATGCTGACCTTGGCTCTACAATGACAATGGACGTTGCATCAGCAATAAGCGTTTCAAATAGCTCAGCCAAAGTATATTATTCAGAAAATGAAAATGCTACTAAAGATTTAGCAGCTTCATCAAATGGATGGAAAGAAACAATATCAGATTTATCAAAAATAAAATCATATATGATAATATTTGAAAATTATGATATGTCGAAGGGAGATAGCTTCACCTTTTCATATAAAGCAAATTTAGCTGCAAATTTAGAGCATAATAAATCAGCATATGAAAACTATATAGTATATTTCAGCAATAAAGACTCACAAAGTAATCTAGATAGTGCAATAGCAACAAAAGTTGGTGTAACAACAGGAAGTGGAGCAGTAATAAAAGCACAAATAGAATCTGAAAATAATTCTACAACAATTGCAAGTGGAGAATTATTGAAATATAAATTAGTAATTGAAAATACAGGAACAGAAGCTGCAACTGGTCTTCAAATGAGCATACAGCTAAAAAGCAATATGATGTATGTTGAAAAAGATGAGAGCTTAGCACTTGGATACAAATCAACAGGAGTTGCAGAGTATGATTCAATAGAAAATTCTACAGATAAGATGGCAAAAGTTTCTTTACCAGATATTGCGGCACATAGTAAATTGGAAAAAGAAATATGGATAAAAACGCAAGAAGATTCTAATGAAGAGTACGATTTTAATACTAAAGTTACAATCTCTAATGGTGATGTAAAAGCAGAAACAAATTCTATTGCAGAGAAAATTACAAGAACATATTTTATAAAAAATATTTCAAGAGAAATAGATACAATAGATGTTGGAACAACAAATAGCTTTACAATAAGTGTTGCATCAACAGAATTTGATTATAGTTCTATGGTAGATGAAAATTCTTCATATGAATATAAGGGAGAAAGAAAAAATACAAATGTTAAATTTAATTTGCCAGAAGAACTTTCAATAGTAAGTGTTCAAAAAGGTGAAGAAGATATAACTAATACTATAAGTAATAAAAATGGGGAAGTAATCATTCCTTTAGGAAATGTAACAGGAAATACAGTTAAATTAACTATCATGGTTAAGGCAGAAAAAATAAATGATGGTTATACTAAAGAGGTAACTATAGCACCAAGTGTATATGCAGAAAATGTAGCAGAAGAGCAAATTGGAACACTAAACATACCTCTAAGTAAACCAGGATTAGAAATAAAACAAACTTCAGACATTCCAAGTAGTATAAAAATAAATGCTGCTGAGAGATACACATACACATTTACAATAAAGAACCCATCTAAATCTGTAATTGGAGGAATTGATTTTGTAGATTATCTACCAAAGGAGCTAACATATTCTGGAATGGAGGTTCAAGTGGATAATGGAACGATTTCTAGTAAAGCAAGATTAGATGAGAATGGCAATCCAACAACACAAATTGGTTTATTAAACGGAGGTGCTGAAGCAGTAATAAAAGTGCATGTTGTTGCAGCACCAGAAAAAAGTGATTATACAGTAGTAAATAAAGCAAGTATAAGCCAAGAAAGAATTGGAACTATAGAATCAAATGAAATAACAACAATAGTTCAAGCATACTCACCATCTAATCCAGATAATTCAGAAAATCCATCAACACCAGAAGAAAGAACAAGAAGAATTGCAGGAACAATTTGGATTGACAAGAATGCTGATGGAATAAGAGATATAGATGAACAGTTAGTTGCTGGAACAAAGGTGCTATTACTAGACAATCTAACAGGAAATGTTGCTTTAGATAAAGCTGGAAACCAAGCAATTACAACAACAGATAGTAATGGAGCATATGCTTTTACAAATATAAAACAAGGAAGATATACTGTAATATTCTTCTACGATTCAGCAAATTATAGTATAACAGAATATCAGAAAGCAGGAGTAGATAGTGCTAAGAATTCAGATGCAGTAGAAAAAACAGTTGTATATGAAGAAAAAGAACAAAAAGCAGGAGTTAGTGCAGAGATAGTGCTTAAGGCAGAAGATGTTTACAATATCGATTTAGGACTTGTTGAGGACAAAAAATTTGATTTGAAACTAGATAAAATAGTATCAAATATTACAGTAAACAATAAAAAAGAAACAAGTACTCACGATTATAATAAAAACTTTGCAAAAATTGATTTTGAAACAAAATATGTAAATACTGCAACAATGGTTGTAGAATACAAAATTACGGTAACAAATGAAGGTGCAATTCCTGGATATGCAAAGAAAATAGCAGACTATTTACCATCAGAATTGAAATTCTCAACAGATTTAAATCAGGATTGGTATGAAGGAAAAAATGGAGTAATTTATAATAATTCACTTGCAAATACTGTAATTAATCCAGGTGAGAGCAAAGAAATAAAATTAATCCTTACAAAATCAATGAACAAAGAAAGCTTTGGAACTATAACAAACAATGCGGAAATATATGAAGCATCAAATGATTATGGTGTAAAAGATACAGACTCAACACCAGGAAATAAAAACACATCTGAAGATGACTATTCAACAGCTACAATAGTAACTGGAGTAAAAACAGGACAAATATTCATATATACTACATTAATTGCAACAGTAATTGCAATAGTTGGTGTGGGAAGCTATATGATAAAAAAGAGAGTTTTAAAATAAAAGGAAGGAGGTAAGAGAATGAATAAAAAAGTAATAAAAAAAGTATTTAAAACTTTAATTGCAGCAGTAATTCTTACAATGTGTTCTGTAGGATTATCAAAGGTTGTTGAAGCAGCAGATGCTATAGTTTTGCCAAGGTTTAATGGAAGCTTAACAGGTGGAATGCTGGGCCATTCAAATGGAAATAATCCAGCAACCACCCTTACTCCACAAACAACATCAGGAGGAATAATCTTTTGTAATGACCAATTCTCAATAGTAAGATGGGGAAGCAAAGATACACAAATTCATTATGCTACAAAAGAGCAATATGCATCTGCAATTGAAAGCAGATATATATATAATGGAGTAAATGATAAAAGACTATATAGAGATATAATGTCATATGGTGATAAATTAGTTGATCAAGCTTTCTCTAATAAGGGTGTTTCTGGCGGAGACAGAGACATGGAAGCAATAGAAGATGGAGACAAGGCAAAAAACAAGGATAGAGATTATCCATCTAATATATCAATTAAATGGGGAATAACTCCTGGAGTTGGCAAGCCAGATGATAATCAACCATTTATTGCAGCAACAGAATATTCTTCTGATATGATAGATAAATCAATTCAAGCATCTTGGAATGCTTTGCAAGATATATCAGACAATTTATCTCAAGATAAAAAGCCACAAAGATATCTAACTGGATTTGATTCTGAAAAAGAATATGAAGCAAGTGAAAACTGGGCAAGACAAATAATAAAGAATGATGTGGTAACTGTTGGACCACAAGTTGCAATAATAGGAAATGGAGATTCATCATATTATAATCTTCAAAGCCAAAGCAGCTATGATACAAGATCTCAATCAGACTATAAGTCTGCAATGGAATCATATATCTTAACAGGAGAATACCATAAATCAAGACAGGATACAGTTGGCTATGATTTAATAGATGTTCAAGTTGCTAACTGGCTACATGATGATAGTAAAGGAACGCATCATGGATATATAACAGATGGAAATGGAAACGTATCTCAGGGGCCAACATTAACACAAGGGGCTACAACAAGAGGAAATGATTTATGGAACGAAGCAAGAGAGTTCTATGCGTTTATAACAAGATTAAAAGAGGTAAACTATGATTATACAAAACTTGCCTCAGTAGATATGAGCAATGCTCAGGCTTTTGCAAGTAGAGATGACGGAAATAGGGGAAACGATGAATATATAATAGGACCTGTTTCTATAACTTATCCATATTATCATAATGTATCATATATGACAGACATTGTGCTTGACACAAAAAATAAAGATGGTGAAAGTGCTACATTAAGCTACAAAAATGGCGATTTTGAAATTGTAACACAAACACAGGGAGAAACTAAATTAACAAGTGGAAGCGTTTTCCCAGGAGAAAGCGGACTAGAAACAGAAAACTTCTATATAATAGTAAATGCTTCAAAAGCAAATTATCCAGATGAAGTCTCTGTAAAAGGTCAATTTGAATACACAGATTATTGTATAACACAAGCAGGAATACTAAACAATCCAATGAATGTTTACAGATATGTTGGTGTATCAGCATTAGGAAGAATAGAAACTAAAGTAAAATACTATTGGGTTACAACTGTAGAAGAAACTCAATATGATGCAAATGGAAATCCAAAACGTGATGAAAATGGACATAAAATAACAAAAACTGTATATAAGAGCCATAGTGACTCATTAAGCTTTAATACATTAGTTAGACAATCTTATGTAGTTATGGATATAACAAACTATTATGGATTATTACAGACAGATAATTCACAGGAACTAAAATCTGTGCCATATAAGGATACTACAATTAGTAAAAACGAAATTCCAGATAACCCAAATACTTATGCTCACAAATCAACAGCAGAAATATCTGCTTCAAAGGATATTTCAATGAAATTAGGTGGAAATGTATGGCTAGATGTTGAAACAGGAAAAGAGTCATTACCATCAGGAGCAAGCAACACAGAAGGAACAAAACCAATGCAAAATGTAATTGTAAAATTACATCAAAGAAAGCCAAATGGAGATGAATCTGTAAAAGCTCAAACAACAACAGATACAAATGGACATTATGAATTTGAAAATTTGAATTCTCTATACACATATTATGTGGAATTTGTGTATAATGGACAATATTTTGAGCCAACAATATACAAAAAAGATGGAGTATCATGGGAGAATAGTTCAAAAGGAGTTGATAAAACAGCTGAAAGAAATTCATTTAACATGAAATTCAAAGAGATAGGTTCAACTCCAGCAAATTTACAAAAATATGCACAAGATAATATATATTCTCCAACATTTACAAGAAATGATTTATACGAAGGTGGATATATAGATGAATTTGCAAACCTAACAGATAAGACAAACAATGGACAAGATGCACAAAGCGTATTTGCAAAAGATTGCATGATGTCTTCATACACAGGATATAATCAAAACGGAAACTTTACAATTGATTATTATCCAGTGTATACGAAATTTGTAGTAGACGACTTAATAAAACCAATTCATTCAAGACTGGGAATGGCTGTAAGAGATTCTTCAGGAAAAGATATAACAACTTATGATTCACTATATGCTGGAGATTATAATAATTTATATGTAAACCAAGGCTATCTTCTAAGAAAAACAGCAGATTTATCATTATATAAAGATGTATTAAATACAACTGTTGAAATGAATGGAAAGTCACAAACATATAAATACGATAAAAATGATCCAGACAACATAATTGAATTAAAAGCATCAGATGTATTTGCTTATTATGGTAGAAACTACACAAGAGAAATCTACAAAGAGGATTACTTTAAACCTCTAGATTCATCAGAAACAGGATTAAGTGCAGACGAATTAATGAAAGTGTATGTAACATATAAAATAAGGTTAAGAAACTCAGCACAAGTAATTGCAGCTTCTGGTGTAGAAATAGTAGATTATTATGATAATGAATATACATTAATAGGCAGTGAAGGAACATTACAACCAAGTGAAGAAAAATATAGACCTTATGTAGCAGATAGAAAGGGTACAACTAAAGACGAAACAATAAAAGTAAAAACAAGCACAACAAGTAAATATGCAAAATATAATCAAACAACCCAAAAGAATATTGCTGGATACAGTACAACATATATAACAATTGAAACAACAGATGGAAAAGATGAAAGAATATTGCAACCATCATCAGATTTATATATATATGTAACATTTAAAGTTAAGGACATTGGTCACTTCCTAGTATTAGACGATGGAAATGGAACTAATGATAATGGTAAGGTAAACATTGTAGAAATAAATGGATATCGTACTTATTATGGAGAAAAGAGCCAAGCTCCAAATGCCAACAACTCAAAAACAGATACAGAATACGTTCCAGGAGATGTTGCAGGACTTGTAGATGTTGACTCAATAGCAGGAAATATTAATACATCAGCAATTGGAAATCTTGGAAAAAACACAACATTTGAACAAGCAATGGAAAATGATAGTAACTTCCAAAATACAATAAATTCTATAGACAAAAATGATCCTGACTATGGCGTTAAGGTTAATGAAGCTAAGACAAAGTGGTTAAGAGAAAACTATGGAATGGAAGACGACTCAGATAAGGCTCCTCAAATTAAGCTACAAATTGCTAAAGATGAGAATGCGGCAAGAACCGTATCAGGAATGGTTTGGGAAGATAAAAGAACAGACACAATAAATGAAATTGCAAGAGTTGGAAATGGAAAGATAGACCAAGAATCTGGAATATCTGGAGTAAAGGTTCAATTAGTAGATATAAGACAATCTGCTAAAAACCAAAAGGAAATAGTTGCAAAAGTACTTCAAAGCAATGGAGATACGTCTTGGACGTGGTCAGATGGTAGCACAAATGCTTCGTTAAACAATGCACCAAGCTGGGATGAAGCTGTAACTACTACTTCGGAAAATGGAGAATATTCATTCTCGGGTTATATACCATCAAACTATGTTATGAAATTCACATATGGAATTGATGGAATGAAGAGAGATGAAAATGGTGGAATAATATACAATGGACACGATTATAAATCAACTGAATATTATACGCCAATATCAGATTCAAATGGAAACACATCTTTTGATATAAACAACCCAGATAACAATGCTTACACATATACAGGAACAATTAATGAACCGGTAGAAGCAAGAACTTACAATATATATAATGCAAAAGGCAATGACCCAACAACAACGTATTTCTACAATTTAGCTCAAGCAGACGAAGATAATAAAGCAAATAATCGTTATTCAGATGCAAGAGATATAATGGGACCAGATGCTAGTGGAAGCTTTGCAAGTGGAACAAGAGCATATGTAAATAACTACAGCAATAATGCTGGAAATGGTGTAACAAATACTTTGGCACAAGAGCTACACGATAGAAGCACAGCAAACTATGCAGACAACACGTTTATGGTTGCACAATCTGGACAAATAGATGTTGAAATAGAATATAATAGAACACAAAGTGACACGGGAGATATAACTTCTAGTGGAAACCAAGATACTTCAACATCAGAGAATTTCGCAAAAGCAGGTTACTATAAAATTGAAAACCTAGACTTAGGCTTAGTAGAAAGATCTAAATCACAATTAAAAGTTACAAAACAAGTAACAAATGTTAGGGTAACACTTGCAAATGGTAATACATTATTTGATGCTTCAAATAGGGCAACAAATGTATTATGGAGCAATCATGTTGCACATAATCAGGATAGCAAAAACACTTATGCAGAGGATGACAATTACACAGACAAAATGATGAAAGAACCAAGTGTAAGAAGCAATGCTTCAAATAAGGGATTAATTCAATTAACAATGGATGAGGAATTAATGCAGGGTGCAAATATTAGAATAACATATGCTATAACAGTTGCAAATATTGGTGAAGTAGATTATGAAGGAAACGAATTCTATTACACAGGATTTAATACAAGTGGAGTAAATTACTACACAGGTAAAAATGGTGCAACAGGAGAAACAAAAATTGTAACAACAACACCAGATAATTTAATAGACTATGTTGGATATAAGACAGATGAAAACACTGGAGGTACAACAACTGTAACAAGAAACAACTTACAATTCAATAGTGATGATAACCCTGATTGGGAAGTAATAACACAAGATGGAATTACTTCAAACGGTTACTTAAATGCGGAAGTATTAGAAAAAGCAAAATTGTATAACACTATTGTTGTAACAAAAGAATCATCATCAAGCAAAAAGGAATTGGTTCCTATAATTGCTGATCAAGATGCAGCAAAACAAATAAGAAAAGCCTTTGATGATGACCCATTAAATGCACTTACTACAGTAAACCAAACAAATAGTGTATCAGGAGTACAACTCGTTCTAACTCAACCATTATCACCTGATTTGAAAACTGATGATATGAGTTATAGCAATTTAGTAGAACTTGTAAGAACAAGCAATAAATTAGGAAGAAGAATGGAATACTCTGTAGTTGGAAATCAAAACCCAACAACAGAGCCAGCAGAAATAGATGCAGATTCTTCACAAGATGTAACAATATTACCACCATTTGGACAACAATATATTTATTACGTATTAGGTGGAATAATAGGACTAATTCTAATTGTGGGAATTACAATGACTATAATAATAATGAAAAAAAGAAAATAACTCTAATGTAAGCCATTAGGCAAACAATTAAAAGCGGATTATTAAACTAATGTTTAATAATTCGCTTTTTAAAAATAAAAGACAATAAAAAACTCAAAAACGAGAAAATCATTTTTTATAAAATATAAAAAATATAAGTGCAAAAAAGCATAATAAAGCTAAAAATAAAGAAAAGACTTTAAAAATAAAACCAAAATTCTTTAAAAATAAAAAAATGATTTTTTAATAAAATGTAATAAAAATGTAATAATGATACAAAGAAAAATAAAACATGAAACACAAAGATGGCTCATACCAAGGAGTTTAAAAGATGAAATGATTGGGGTTACATAAAACAAGCAATATTTTACAGAAAATCCCATGCTAAAAAAAGCCCAAAAATAAGGGATTATACGAGATGATTACATAATCAATATGCCTTTGACATTATATTTTATATGTTGTAATATTTAACCTGTAATCGAAAACACAGAAAAACACAATAAATTGGGAGGAATGGCAATGAAAGTTATTAAAAGAGATGGAGCAATAGTTGAGTACGATAGAGAAAAAATAAGAACAGCTATCCAAAAAGCAAATAAAGAAGTATCAAGAAAAGAAAAAGCAACAGATGCTGAAATAGAAGAAATAATGGTTTACATTGAAGATTTAAAAAAAGCAAGAATTTTAGTTGAGGATATTCAGGATTTAATTGAACAAAAATTAATGGAACTAGGAAAGTATGAACTTGCTAAAAGGTATATTACATATAGATATACAAGGGCATTGGTAAGAAAAGCAAATACAACAGACCAATCTATAAAAGAATTAATAGAAGGGGAAAGCGAATATTGGAATAATGAAAATTCTAACAAAAATGCTAAAATTGTAACAACACAAAGAGATTATTTAGCAGGAATTACAAGCACAGATATTACCAGAAGATTTTTACTTCCAGAAGATGTTGTTAAGGCTCATGATGAAGGAATAATTCACTTCCATGATGCAGATTATTTTGCACAGAATGCACTGCACAATTGTGATTTAATAAATCTAGAAGATATGTTACAAAATGGAACCAACATAAATGGTGTAATGATAGAAAAACCACATAAATTTTTAACTGCAATGACAATTGCAACTCAAATAATAACTGCTGTAAACTCTAGCCAATATGGTGGAGTAACAGTAACAATGACTCATTTGGCCCCATTTGTAAGAGATAGCTATAACTATTATCTAAAAAAATACCAAGAAAGAAACTTACCACAAGATCAGGTAGAAAAATTTGCCAAGGAAGACCTTGCAAAAGAGGTTAAGGATGGAGTTCAAACCTTCCAATACCAAATAAATTCTATGACAACAACAAATGGCCAGGCACCATTCTTAAGTGTGTGCATGTATTTGGGAGAAACAGAAGAATACAAAACTGAACTTGCAATGATAATAGAAGAAATACTAAAACAAAGAATACTTGGAATGAAAAACGAAAAAGGCGTGTATATAACACCTGCATTTCCTAAACTTCTATATGTACTTGAAGAAGATAATATTCATGAAAATAGTAAATACTGGTATTTAACAGAACTTGCAGCTAAATGTACCGCAAAAAGAATGGTTCCTGATTATATATCAGAAAAGAAAATGAAAGAATTAAAAATTGATAAAAATGGTGATGGACAATGTTATCCATGTATGGGATGCCGCTCGTTCTTAACACCATATGTAGATCCAAAAACTAACAAACCTAAATATTATGGAAGATTTAATCAAGGTGTTGTAACAATAAATTTGGTTGATGTAGCACTATCTTCTGGAAAAGATTTGAAAAAATTCTGGAAAATATATGATGAAAGACTTGAACTATGCCATAAAGCATTACAAATAAGGCATGAAAGACTAGCAAAGGCAACAAGTGATGTGGCACCAATATTGTGGCAAAATGGAGCATTAGCAAGATTGCCAAAAGGTGCAAGCATTCACCCATTATTGCATGGTGGATATTCAACAATATCACTTGGATATGCAGGACTATATGAATGTGTAAAATATATGACAGGTGATAGCCACACAGATGGAGCTGAAGGAGAAAGATTTGGCCTTGAAGTAATGCAAAAAATGAATGACAAATGCAAAGAATGGAAAGAAGCAGAAGATATTGATTACAGTGTTTATGGAACACCTATTGAATCTACAACATATAAATTTGCAAAATGCTTACAAAAGAGATTTGGAAAAATAAAAGGAATAACAGATAGAAACTATATAACAAATTCATACCATGTACCAGTATTTGAAGAGATAGACGCATTTTCTAAATTAAAATTAGAAAGTAAATTCCAAAGGTTAAGCCCAGGTGGAGCAATTTCTTATGTAGAAACACCAAACTTACAAAACAATATAGAAGTTGTATTACAAGTAATAAAATTCATATATGATAACATTATGTATGCAGAATTAAATACAAAATCAGATTATTGCCAAAAATGTGGTTTTGATGGAGAAATCTTAATAGATGATAATCTAGAATGGTATTGCCCAAACTGCGGAAATAGAGACCATAACACATTAAATGTTGCAAGGAGAACTTGTGGGTATATAGGAAGTAATTTCTGGAATAAAGGAAGAACCCAAGAAATAAAAGAAAGAGTACTCCATATAGATAATAAAGATGATTGCGATGATTGTGACAAAGATAATTCTGATAAAAAGATTGAAGAAAAAACAGATGATGAGAAACAAATGAACTTAATGGATTATGACATTGAGGAAGAAATTACAAAAAATAAAAAACGTAAAAAAGAATCTGTAATGGCCTAAGGTAAAAAGCAAGAAAGAAGGAAAAAATGAGATACAATAAAATTAGAAAAATGGATATTTCAAATGGGCCTGGAGTTAGAGTTTCAATATTTGAACAAGGCTGCACATTTAATTGCAAAAACTGCTTTAATCAAGAAACACATGACTTTGCAGGAGGAAAAGAATTTACTGATGAAACGCTAGAAAGGCTATTAAACCTATGCAAAAATGAAAATGTAGAAGGATTATCAATTTTAGGCGGAGAGCCAATGCACCCTAAAAATATAGATGGAACACTAAAAATTGCCAAAGCATTTAAAGAAAAATTTCCTAAAAAAAATATCTGGGTATGGACGGGATTTTTATTTGATAAGGACATAAAAAACAAAGAAGTTGCTAAATATATAGATGTATTGGTGGATGGACAATATGTGGATGAATTACACAATCCAACATTAAAGTGGAAAGGCTCATCAAACCAAAGAGTAATAGATGTGCAAAAAAGCCTAAAAAAAGATGAAATAATACTTTATTGTGATTAGAAAGCCAAAAGACTCAAAGAAATTTGAGCCTTTTTTATTTTGAATATGCAAGATAAAAAATTAAGAATATTGGTAAAGTAAAAAAAGTAATTGCAAGAGGTAAGACAAAACGAAAAAATACAAAATATTTGCAAAATTTATGCTTATTTTACTTGACTTTACTGGGTAATTTGATGTATACTTAATTTAACTGATAACGTGGATAAGTGCCACAATAATTTTGGACTCTGAACTAAAAAGTAAAGGGTGATAATTATAAAAAATAAAATAGAAAACTAACGATAGAACAACAGAAGAATTGGCAAAACAAATGCAGGGGTTGCCAATAGTTTTTTTGTTGCTATAATTTTTATCTTGTTTAAGAAAATTATCAAAAAAGAGGAATTGGGTTTTGTAAAATGTAAATGAACAAAGCTTAAAGAGCAGTGAGCTTTAAGTAATTTATAAAAACAAATCAACAAGAGGGTCTTTTTTGTAATCTTATATATTAATTCTGCTTTAATTTTTTTTATGGGGTGAAGGGTTTTGAAGTTAAAAGAAGTAAAACACGAAAAGTGTACAAGAAAAACTTTCTCAAAAATAGGCGATTATATAGAAATGCCTAATTTAATTCAAGTACAAAAAGATTCCTACAACTGGTTCATAGAAGAAGGTTTAGGTGAAGTACTAAAAGATATTTCTCCTATAGTTGATTATTCTGGAAACTTAGTATTAGAGTTTTTAGATTATCATATGGAAGAAAAAACTAAGTACACAATAGAAGAAGCCAAAGAAAGAGATGCAACGTATTCTACAAGGTTACATGTAAAGGTACGTTTAATTAATAAGGAAACGGGAGAAATTAAAGAGCAGGAAATTTATTTAGGCGATTTCCCTGTAATGACAGATAGTGCAACATTTATTATAAATGGAGCAGAGAGAGTAATTGTAAGTCAATTAGTACGTTCTCCATCTTGTTACTATGCTCAAGATTATGATAAAACAGGAAAAAGAATTTACACATCTACAGTTATGCCTATAAGGGGAGCATGGCTTGAATACGAAACAGATGGAAACGATATTTTCTATGTAAGAGTAGATAGAACAAGAAAATTACCAGTTACATCACTTCTAAGAAGTATTGGATTTGTAACAGATGAACAAATTTTAGACTTATTTGCAGGAAATCAAAAAATCAAGGCAACTCTTGATAAAGACCCAATCAAAACTCAAGATGAAGCATTAATAGAAATTTATAAAAAATTAAGACCAGGAGAACTTCCAACAGCAGATGCTGCTAGAAATTTATTTGATGGATTATTCTTTGATAACAGAAGATATGATTTAGCAAAAGTTGGAAGATATAAATTTAACAAAAAATTAAAACTTGCTACAAGAATTAAAGGACAAGTATCTTATGATGATATAATCGATCCTTCAACAGGAGAGGTTTTAGCTGAAAAAGGTGCAGTAATCACAGAAGAAATGGCTGAAAACATCCAAGATTCTGGAATAAATGTAGTAGACGTTTTGGTAGATGACCAAAAAGTAAGAGTAATAGGAAATGGTGTAGTAAATATCCACAAAGTATTACCAAATGTGGATTTATCAGACCTTCATTTTAAAGAGGGTGTTAACTACAATGTATTGAAAACTATAATGGATACAACTCCAGATGAAAAATTACATGATGTTTTAAAAGAAAGATATAATGAACTAGTGCCATTGACAATAACAACAGAAGACATGATAGCATCAATAAGCTATTTATTAAACCTTGATTATGGCATTGGATTTATAGATGATATAGATCATTTAGGAAACAGACGTATTAGATGTGTTGGTGAATTATTACAAAACCAATTCAGAATTGGCTTAACAAGGCTTGAAAGAGTTGTTCGTGAAAGAATGACAATACAAGACCTAGACTCTGTAACACCACAAACATTAATAAATACAAAGCCTATCACGTCATCAATAAAAGAATTCTTTGGAAGCTCTCAATTATCACAATTCATGGATCAAACAAACCCATTATCAGAGCTTACTCATAAGAGAAGAATCTCTGCATTAGGTCCTGGCGGACTTTCACGTGAAAGAGCTGGATTCGAAGTTCGTGATATTCACTACACTCACTATGGTAGACTATGCCCAGTTGAATCTCCAGAAGGTCCAAACATAGGACTTATCTCTGCACTTTCATCATTTGCAATGATAGATGAATATGGATTTGTAGAAACACCATACAGAAAAGTAGACAAGGAAACAGGTAAATTAACTGATATAGTTGAATATATGCCTGCAGATGAAGAAGATAAATATATAATTGCACAAGCTTCTGAACCAGTAGATAGCGAAGGAAGATTTGTAAATAAGAAAATAAAAGTTAGACATAAAGAAGAGATAACAGAGGTTAACGCTGACCAAGTTGATTACGTTGATGTTTCTCCAAAACAATTAGTATCTGTTGCAGCAGCAATGATACCTTTCTTGGAGCATGATGACGTTAAGCGTTCTCTAATGGGATCTAACATGCAACGTCAAGCAGTTCCAC